>JAEUUB010000389.1 GCA_016787745.1 Cyclobacteriaceae bacterium | reverse complement strand
TCTGGGGTCTTGTGATGCAGATTTCTCCTCTTTGGCAACTTCATCCCCGGGTTTAATTTCCCACCCAAAGAAAGAATCATCATCCACTTCAGCAATGACCGTCTCCGTTGAAACCGGCTCTAGTATTGGTTCTATCTGCGTAGGACTTTGCGTATTGAGATAAACGATTTCCCCCATTCTCAATTGGTCCGGATCCGAAATTTTATTCAATTTCTTAAGTCGTTTCAGCTGCACACCATAGTGCTGACTGATTAGCCAAAGATTTTCTGAGGACCCCACAGAGTGGCTATGTTGATCTGATTTTCTTTTTTTCTTTTTCAAAAAATAATATTCCCCACCCATTACTTTGTGATCAATCCCTATTTCGTTGTACCGCAAAAACGAAGACAGCGAGATACCGGCCCGATCAGCCAGAGCAACCGTTGTTTCCCCGCCTACCGCACGAATAGCTACTATCCCATTGATGTCTTTCTTTTCAATACTGGCAGTTTTGGCCACAACAACTTCCTGCTGAGCCACCTTGGTAGAGGCTAGTATGAGCGTATTAAATTCGTGTATAGGCTGACCGTTAGGTACAAGTACTGAATAGATTCGATCGGCAGGAATTTTATCCATCCTAATCCATTTGTTATAATCTCTCAGCATGGCTTCATCCACCGATAGTTCGGTGGCAATTTCACGGAGTGATTTAGTTGTTTGCACCGGATACTGAACCACTTTGATTTGGGCTTCGCCTTTCACGGCATTTTCAAAAGCTATTTTATGCGCCAGAAATTTCTTTACATACCAGTACGTTTCGGAAGTAATTTCCATGTGGCGTTCGCCATTATACTTATCGCCTACCGAACGCTGAACACCTCCTGCACCCATTTGATAGGATTGCAAAGCCAATAACCAATTATTAAACAGGTAGTTGTTCTTTTTCAAATATCGAGCCGCTCCCCGGGTGGCCGAATAAATGTTCATACGCTCATCAATCTCCTTGTCCACGCGCAAACCCATCTCCAACGCAGTAAAGTCTTTAAACTGCCAAAAGCCCACTGCATTCGAAACGGACACAGCGTCTGAAATCAAAGCACTTTCCTGAAGCACCAGATATTTAAAGTCATCCGGAAGTCGCTCTTCGGCAAAAATTTTTTC
>JAEUUB010000380.1 GCA_016787745.1 Cyclobacteriaceae bacterium | reverse complement strand
CTTGCCATCCACCCCGATTCGGTTTTCGGGAATCTCTTTGTATTGGGGTGAATCAATAATATTGGTTGCATCGGCTGTACGATGATGATAGGACAAGGCAATTTCACCTTTTGGTACAGGGTATTGAATTCTTCCTCCGTACTCGGGAATTTTTGGATCGGAAGGAATTGCCTCAAAGCCGCGTGTGTTTTCATTTCCATAGAGAGCCCAAATCCAAATGTTGGCGTTGTTGATAAAATAATAGCGACCTAGCCCGCCATACACCCCATTGGTTAACCGGAGTGGATCACGCGGGTCGATCTGATTAAACCATTGCAACGGACGAAGAATGGTTGCTGAACCAAAATCAATTTTTTGCAAGCCAAGCCGAGCCTCAAATTGCTTGCCGCTGTAACGGGCCCAAAGCCGGTAGGCTTGCACATCACCCACTGCATAGGAAGAATCAAAAGGATGGAAGGAGAGAGAGCCATATATATTGGCCGAGGCTTCAAAATCAATCATGCGATGCAGTGTATCCAATGGGATTTTGTAGCTCACGCGAGGCAGATACCGGCCACCCACAAATCCACTTAATGGATTATCGGGGCCGTAGCTGCCATAGGTGGAAAGTTGGCCATCGAATTCAAATTTTTGTTGGGCCTTGCCAGCAAGTGCAACCATTAAAAACAACAATATGATAATGAAGACCCTCATTAAACCTCCTTATCTCTGGGTAAGATTCCGTAGAATAAAAAGTTAGTAATCTCCATTATGGCATCGTGAGAATCTTTATAGGTATCCGTAATGCGTTTATCAAATAAGAGCGTGTTGAAATTATCCAGGAGTATTAATATGAATTCTATCTTTAAATCCTTTCTTATGAAGCCTTTTTTTTGCGCGTCTTTAAAATCTTTTACAAGTTGTGCTGTAAACTTCACAGTGTATTCCTGCACATGTTTTACCAATCCCAACTTTTCGTTTTGATAAATATCTTTTAAAAATTCCTGGCTGATGTGGTCAGAAGAGTGATGCTTTAATTCAATGATTTTTTCAATCTTTTTCGGATAGGGGATCGGTTGATTCATGATGGCGAGGTAGTCGCTAATGCCTTTGTCAAGTATTTTAAGTAATACCTTTTCGGCTACCTCATTTTTGTTTTTGAAATGCCGATAGAAGGTCATTTTACTGATTCCCGCATGCTCACAAATCTCCTCCACGCTTACCCGTTTTATGCCATGTTTCCAAAACAAGGCTTTGGAACTACTAATAATTGTCTGAGAACCTCTTTTTTCCATCGATTTCCCCTTTTTTGAATGATGTTACAAATATAACGAAAATGTTACTAAAAATGTTTTATTATATAAATTTAGTAACATTTTTTACTACTAACATATAGATGTCATAAGCATCCTCTTATTTTATAATTCGCATGATGCCGAATACGCAAAAGCCTGTTGACGAGATAATCGCGGACCTTCCAAGGCCAGAACAAGTTATTGTAAAGAAGCTTCGGGCTATTATTCTGGATTGTTTGCCTAAAGCGCAGGAGAAAAATTCGTATGGAGTTCCTTTCTACAGACGTAACCGGATGATTTGTTTTATCTGGCCGCCTTCCATTCGTTGGGGGCCCACCAAGGGAGAGAAAGAAAATTTTGTTGTACTTGGATTTTGCCAGGGAAATTTAATGGCCAACGAAAATCACGTGCTTTTGGCCGAAGGGAGAAGGCAGGTTTATTGCATGTATTTTAAATCCCTGAAGGAAATAGATGAAAGTCAGGTACGCGCCTTGCTTTTTGAAGCGGGCATGATCGATGATGAATTTGCAAAAAAAAGAAAGGGCAAATAGATTTTCTTCTAAATGGGCAGATCAGCTCCAGCAGGAACAAGAGTAAGTTTATGATCCGGACGCAAGAGGGGTAGAAATTAGAATATTACTCTGTCTTATTCTAACTCCTACCCTCTGACATCTATGGCTAGTTGAATGCGTACTTGATGCTCAATTGTAGCCTGTTGGCTGTTCCGTCCGCTTCGCTAAG
>JAEUUB010000335.1 GCA_016787745.1 Cyclobacteriaceae bacterium | reverse complement strand
AGGTAGGCGCTCCAACAGCCAACGAATCCACCACATCCTGCGAAAGGGCAATGCGAATGGTTGAACCTGAACTTATAACACCCGCGGTATAAGACGAAATGTATTCGCCAAAAGCGGGATTAATTGCGGAATTAAAAGATGATTTAGCGCCCTTGCCGGGCAGAAAGTAAAAGATTGCTGCAACCGCCATGCCTACGGCCACTACCCCTATTAGTATTTTTTTCATGCTCAGGCTTTGATTTTAAGAATATGAAAGATCGTAAAATGGAGAGAAAAATTGAGAGTGATGGATTATTATTTTAAAGGTAAAGTTCGGGGTTGTTGCTATAACCCATCTCAAAAAATACCAGGTCATTGCGGGCCTGCCTGCGCGTAGCCCTGTCTGCGTATAACTTCTTGCGTGCAGACGCTTCGGCAAAGGCAGGTAGTGACCCGCAATCCCAGGTTCAGCGCATCTAATCGGAGATTCCGGATTAATCTGGATATGCTTTCTACAGTATTTTTGAGATGGGTTCTAATGACTTATGAGTAAACTTGAGATAGGAGAAATATCAGCAATTGAGGATATTTAGATGTTGTAGCTCATGCGCTTTTAATGACTGACAAATGACAAGATTAGCGATTATTGCAACATTATTTTTGGTTGGTTGCAGCAGACCGACAACGACTGAGACTTCATCAAAAGACAGTTTAGTAGTTTACGACTCTTCCTTTAATGGGACATGGACTGACGGTTCAAATGACGTTGGACTCTTTACAATTAAATTTGATTCAATTCACGACATTAAGAACAAAGAAACCACGTGGTTTACAAGAAAGGGTGACTCAATAATGTTTCATCATGTAGACTATGTTCACAAAGCTAAAATGTATAAAACCCATGCTGACACATTAATGTATGAAGAAGACAGTATCAAAATTAAATTCTGGAAAATGCTGCCTGAGTAGTTGGTGTATAAGTAATGTGGACTCGTCCGCGTCAACAATAATTACGGTGGACTTGAGCTAAGTCCAAACAGAAGCGGTTGACGCGCACAAGCTACAACAACAGGTTTGGGCAATGGCGGGGTGATGTGTAGGTATTAAAGTATTATCTTCGCTACAACGTTTGCCCACTGCTGACAGTGACGACCTTGTCGGCCTTAGCCCGCCACTGCGCAAACACAAACGTTGGCATTCAAACCTTAGGCCTTCCAAAAAAATTGAGTGTATATCTAAAAAGTATATACTTTTGAATAAAGGCAATACAATGAAAAATCTATCATTAAAACTATAAGACGATATTTTCCAGGAGACTGAGAAAATTATAACTAAGGTTATTCTTTTTGAGTCAAATCAAAGAACTGACTATATCAAAACAAAAGAGGCTTTATCAAAAGTCGAATAAGATTGAAATGTCATTCCGGCCTTGAGCCGGAATCCATCATCTACGTAAAAAACGGGATCGCGGGTCGGTGCCCGCGATGACCACATGACTTTTGAGACAGCCTCTTCACTAAAGATCAAATCTGCAATTTACTTGGCTCCCAGTATTGTCCACCCCACGTAAATCTGTAGCGTTCTGTTCTTAATATCCTCTGTGTTAACTTCCGAGATATTGGTAAAGCCATACACATAGCGAATTCCCCCATTGAACCCGAGAGGAAGATGCAATCCGGCTCCAAAGGCAGCACCAAAATCGTTATTCTTTAATTGATCTTTAAAGTCTACCCCATTGCTTGTTGCCTTCGAAAGAAAAGAAAATTGTGGACCCACTTGAAGGCTGATCAGGGAAATTGGCTTCCACCGGAACATCACCGGAACGGCAAAATAATCGGTGTTTAGGGTTGCATTACTAAGTTTGCTCCCTTGTGCGGTGTAAAGAAGTTCCGGGGTGATCCCAAACTTATCAGAAAGATTAAGATTCACATACGCACCAATGTGAAAATCTGTAATAGATTCTGTACTCACATCTTCGATTGCCATATTAGCAAAATTAGCACCTCCTTTAATACCAATGCCTACTCCCTGAGCAAGCACAGTGAAAGGAAGCAATAAGACTAGAAGAATCACGCTGTTTTTTTTCATAAAAACTTTGTTTTGATTTATTTATAAAGATAGTACTAATTGTTCTACTCCCTACTCATTCAAACGAGCTATATGAACGTTAATCCTGCAACCCGTATCGAGTTTTATCAATCCCTATTTCTTACAGGCAACCCCCTCCACATATTTTTTAATTACGTCCATGGGTTGGGCTGCTTCACTCCCCGCAAATCCTGTAATATCCGAATAGCTCACTTGTTTCTTGTATGCCTCTAAAAAAACTCCGGATAACGGAAGGTAGGACCAGTGCCATTTCTCCTCCTCATACCCTGTGCGCCCGCTTTCTTTAGATGTATACGGCTGACAAAATCCGTACTCCGCTCCATGCGCTTTGAGCCAGTTATAAATTTTAAGTCCCTCCCCACTGGCAAAGTAATCGTTATCCAAGGAATTTAAATCCATATCGGTGCCCCAGTGATGACGCGAAGTAGTGGGCATAGAACTGTATAACAAAATCAAACGTGCCCGTTCTTTTGGGTCGCTAACGGTTGTCAGATTAATTCCTTCCACCATTCTCCTGCCTTCCCATTTATCTTCCCAAATTGCTTTTTGCGAATCAAAATTCCTTGTTGCCGAAATAATAATCAACTTCACGCCTTCCTTTTCAGCGGCTGCGCTCATCTTACTAAACGCTTCGTAGGTTTCCTTTCTCAGATACTTGCCGCGTGCACTTCCTAAGGTATGTTCATCGGCCAGCTTTAAAAATTGGGAATGGGTGGCCGGATCAAATTTTCCCAAAAGATAATTCTTGTCAACGGACTGTGAGGAAAGCGTGCTCCAAGCTAATACGACAATACAAATCAGGAAGTATCTCATGGTAGTTCGCTCCTCAGGGTTTATTCAGGGTTTTAAGACTTTACCAAAAACGATACCAAAATTTTTAAACCCGTTCCGTTACCGTATTCATCACTTTCGTCTGCACCTGAATCGACTCATGGTGGATTAATTTCAACAACTCATTGGTGAATTCCTCATTTAAACCCATTGCCTTACACAGGGCAATTCGTGTTTGGATGATCTCTTCCCACCGGTTAACCTGAAGAATGGTAACGTTATTCTCTTTTTTATATTGTCCAATCTTCTCTGAGATTTTCATGCGCGCAGCTAACTTCTGCATGATCTCATCATCCAAATGATCGATCTGATCGCGCAAAATGCTCAGCGTGTCCTTAAAAATTTTATTATCGATTGTCTGAGAGCGAGGCACCAGTTCATCCACAATTTTACTCAGAACAGCCGGGGTTACCTGTTGCTTGGCATCGCTCCAGGCAGCATCCGGATTAATATGACTTTCTATCATTAAACCGGCCATATCCAAATCAAGTGCCTTTTGAGAAATCAGTGAAATAAGATCGCGGGTTCCGGCAATGTGACTCGGATCGCAGATCATATCTAACTCAGGCACGCGGGTTTTTAACTCAATGGCAAGATCCCACATGGGCGCATTGCGAAAAGGTCCTTTCTCGAAGGAAGAGAACCCGCGATGAATGGCAGCCATCTTGGTGATGCCGGCTTTGTTCAAACGCTCCAATGCCCCCAACCAAAGTTCAACATCCGGGTTAATAGGATTTTTCACCATCACGGGAATATCTACCCCTTTCAATGCATCTGCCACTTCTTGCACCGAGAAGGGATTTACCGTTGTACGGGCACCAACCCATAAAATGTCTACCCCTGCTTTCAAGCAAGCCTCCACATGGGCGCCATTCGCAACTTCTGTGGTAACAGGCAGTCCTGTTTCCGCCTTGGCGCGCATCAGCCATTTCAATCCTTCTTCACCAGCACCTTCGTATTGCCCCGGCCGGGTACGGGGCTTCCAGATACCGGCACGCAAGGCATGCACTTTTCCGGTAGCTGCAATTTGTTTAGCCGTAGCAACCATTTGATCTTCCGTCTCGGCACTGCAAGGTCCGCTTATAATTACAGGACGATCTACTTTCATCCACGAAGTTATCGGCTCTAGTTGTAATCCTTTCTTTGTCATAATCCTTAAAATTAACTTTTAAAATTGTGATTTAGTTATTGTCTCTGTTGATTTAGGTTCTATCGATTCAGCAGGTTCGCGAAGCACTCTGCGAATTTCATTGGCTTTGGACATGATACGATGCAGTTCTTTCGTATCCCTTTTCATCAGATGGTAATGAAATTTCTGAAGATGCATAATGTATTCCAGCAACGCCTGACTTAAGCATTCTACGTTTTGTTCAAAAATAGGAGCCCACATTTCGGGCGAACTTTTAGCCAGACGAACCGTAGAAGCAAAACCACTGCCGGCCAGGTTAAAAATATTTTTCTCGTCCTTCTCAATATCAAGTACCGTTTGACCTAATAAAAAAGAACTCACGTGCGAAAGGTGCGACACATAGGCCACATGCCGATCGTGCTCTTCCGCTTCCATAAAAATGGTGTTCATTTCAAGTGCGTCAAATACTTTGCGAGCCAGGGCCAGGGCACGCTCAGATGATTTCGAAGCCTCACAAATAATATTAGTCTTGCCTTTAAACAAGCCATGAAAAGCAGCTGTAGGTCCTGAGTTTTCGGTACCTGCTATTTGATGCGCTGCCACAAACTGCTCGCGTTTAGCATGGTTTGAAACTGATTTGCAGATCAGCCCTTTGGTTGAACCACAATCAATAATCACGGCCTCTTTCTTTACCACATCCAACACGGCCGGAAGAAAGGCATGCAGCGCGTTTACCGGTATGGCAACCACCACCAAATCCGCTTTGGCAAGCGCTTCATTTTCGGGCAGCGTTTTATCAACCAACCCCAGTTCCACCGCTTTTCTGGCATTGGCTGAATTCATATCCACGCCAATTAATTCAGTAGCCAGACCTGCCTTACGAAGTCCGAGTGCAATTGAGCCGCCAATCAATCCTAATCCTATTATGGTTGTTTTCATACTTTACCTGCGTGCACCCCTGCAGGTGTCGGGTTTAATTCGTCTATCCGTTTTTTAATTCTTGCATTTGCTTCTGTAAGTTTTTCTTCCGTGGCGCAAAGCGAAATCCGGATGTGTCTTTTTCCGGCATCGCCAAAAATAAATCCCGGGGTAATAAACACTTTTGCCCCATACAGGATTTTGTCAATCCACGTTTCAACATCGTTGACGGTATCCGGTGCTTTGGCCCACAAGAACAAGCCAGACTGATTCTTAGAATACGAGCAACCGAGTTGTTCCAAAATCCGAATAGCAACTTGTTTCCTTTTTCTATAGGTGTCGTTTAGCTGATTAAACCAATCCACGCCATTTTTCAATGACTCAACCGCTGCCTGTTGCAATCCTAAAAACATGCCCGAGTCCATATTGCTCTTTACCCGCAAGACAGCATCTATGTAATTTTTGTTTCCGGCCACCCACCCAATTCGCCAGCCGGCCATGTTGTGCGATTTACTTAATGAGTTTAATTCCAACGCAACCTCTTCCGCACCCTCCATCGCTAAAATACTTAGCGGAGCATCATTCAAAATCAAGGAATAAGGATTATCATTTACAATAAGAAAATTGTTTTTCCGTGCCAGCGCAACCAGTTCAGATAGCTCAGTGTGCGAAGCAATTCGGCCGGTGGGCATGTGTGGAAAATTAACCCACATAATTTTAACGCGCGACAAATCACGCGCCTTCAAAGCCTCAATATCAATACCCCAATCCAATGATTCCTTCATCTCGTAGGTAGTGACCTGTGCACCGGCTAATTTAGAAACGGATGCATACGTGGGATAGCCGGGGTTTGGAATGAGAACTTCATCGCCTTCATTCACAAAAGCCAGGGTAACATGCATGATCCCTTCCTTGGATCCCATTAACGGAAGAATTTCTGTTTCCGAATTCAAATCAACCTGATAGGTTGTCTTATAAAATTTCTGAATTGCTTCCCGCAAGGCTGGAATTCCCTTATAGTTCTGGTACCCATGACTATTTGCCTGCTGCGCTGAACGGGTAAGCGCATCAATGGCTGCTTTAGCGGGAGCCAGATCCGGACTGCCAATTCCTAAATTGATTACCGGAAATTCAACCGTATCTAAACTCCGTACTTCAGCCAACTTTTTGCTGAAGTAATACTCCTCCACGTTGGCTATCCGGTTTGCGGTTTTAATCATAATTCTATCCTTAAACTTATCGATACTCGATTTTCGCTTTCTTGTATTCCCCTAAAATATTCAGATTCTTCACCTGCCGAAGTACTTCCTGAATTGCCATGTCATAGCTTTTCCTTTTCTTCCACTCCACATCCACATGTATGGAGTACTCACTGGGCTTTCCAATTATAGGTATTGACTGAATCTTAGAAAGATTGATACTATTATTTTTAAAAGTCATTAACGCTTCCGCCAGACTTCCCACTTCATTCGCCACTTCAAAACTCAATGAAGCCTTGTTGCTTTCCAGACTTACTTTGATTTTGCGGGTTAAAATCAGAAAGCGGGTAAAATTCTTTTTATGTGTTTCAATTTGTTTTTCCAGAATAGCTAGTCCATACTTTTTAGCAGCATGTTCGTTGGCAATGGCTGCGGTGGTTTTCAGGTTTTGGTCTTTAATCTTTTTTACAGACAGGGCTGTATCATCACTTTCAGAAATCTGAATACCCGAAAGTTTATGCAGATAGTCTGAGCATTGGCGAATCGCCATGGGGTGCGATTCTATATTGGTGAGTTCGCGCAGCCGAACACCCGGCAAGGCAAGCAAATGCATATGAATGGGAAGGTAGACTTCACCCACGATCGAAAAATGATATTCCTGCAGTAAAAAATAATTTGGCAGAATACTTCCCGCGATTGAGTTTTCGATAGCCATCACTGCGTAATCGGCTTGCCCTTTCTTAAGGGATTCGCACAGGCTGTGAAAGGAAAGGCATTCAATGGTTTGAATGGGGTCAGAAAAATACGTCAGCGCAGCTACTTCATGAAAACTGGTAGCTATCCCCTGAATGGCAATCTTTAACTTCTTTTTACTCATAAAATCATAAAACGGGTTCAAATAAAAAGTCCCCCGAAGGCGGGGGACTTTTTTGAGTTTCTTTGTTTTTATTTTTTAACAAACCGATTCTCTTTCAAGTCCCCTGCAGGATTGATAAAAAAAGTAAAAGAAATAAAATCGGTTCGTGTTCATTTAGTCATCAATACGGCATCTAAGAAATATGAAATATTCGGCTTCTGCAAAGAGATTGAATTTTTTTTAAAAACAATTTTCTTAAACTAACCTTTGTTAGCCGGTGAAATCGCTTGAGTGAGCCATTCGAATCTCTTACCTTTACAGGGATGAAGATAATTAAGACTCTTGGATTCGTTGCCTTTCTGCTATTGGCCTCATGCACCCGGCGATCGGATCATGCCGATGCCGGACAGGATACATTTTCTGAAGAAAATCCAAATCAGGCTCTTTACGACCAGGTGATGGATGTGCATGATGAAGTGATGCCCAAGATGGATGAGATCATGAAATTGAAACGGATGCTCCAGCAGCAAATCACCGACTCGCCCAATTTAGTAACAGAGCGAAAAGAACAGTTAGAGCGTGTTATCTCGAATCTCGATTCAGCGAGTAACGCAATGATGGATTGGATGCATCAATTTAATCCCCTACCCGATTCGGTCGATCAGGAGAAAGCCCGGGAATACCTGGAATCGGAGATGGAGCAGATAAAGAAAGTAAAAACGCAAATGCTGGAAGCTATCGAAAAAGGTAAAGAAGCAAATAGCAAAAGCGGAAGCTAGTGCTTAGCCTTCACGCGCTTAGTTGCCTTGTGATGCGGTAATTCTACCTGGGTTGATTTCTTGCCGGCCTTCTTCTTGTTTCGCTGCTCAAGCCTGATGTTGTACCGGATTACCTGCCAATACTCAGCTCCATAGCCAACCAATATTTCCGACCCCGCGGGTATGTCTTTCGTTGCTTCGATATAACATCGCTTCTTTTCGGTTACATATTCGGAGTTGTTTTTAACACCTTCCACCCGGGCAATACCCCGGGCATCGTTGGCGTAGTGAGCAATTCCTTTGGTTGTCTTCCAGGCATCAATACAATGTTTATTGGAAAAAAAGAAAACATAGCCATTCCGGTCATCGGCCATTTTCTCTACCTCTTTCCAGGTAACACGTTTGCCCTTATATTCTACAATCCGGGTTCCTTTGGGGATAAACACCTTGGTGAAGAGTCCTTTACCAGCTCCTGGCAGCGTACTCTTTTTAATTTTCATTTTATTCTCAAGCAATGGCATACGGGCGCGAAGATACAGGTTAACAAAAAAAGCACCTGAGGTTCAGGTGCTCTTTTAAATGAAAATGCTATTTAATTTCTATACTTTGATTTCAACATCCACGCCACTTGGAAGCTCCAGTTTCATCAGCGCATCTACTGTCTTGGCGCTATTTGAATAAATATCAACCAAACGCTTATAGGTGCAAAGTTGAAATTGCTCGCGCGATTTCTTGTTTACGTGCGGGGAACGCAGTACTGTAAACTTTTCTTTTTCGGTAGGAAGCGGAATAGGACCACTTACCACAGCACCCGTTGCCTTTACAGCACGCACAATTTTTTCAGAGGACTTATCAACCAGATTGTGGTCGTAAGACTTAAGCTTAATTCTGATTTTCTGATTCATAATCTAAACGTCTTTTAGATATTATTTGGTGGCAAGAGCGCCTTTTACTTCGTCAATTACTTTATCGGCCAGGTTCTTAGGAACCGGTGCATAGTGGGAGAAGGTTAACGTTGCTGAAGCACGGCCTGATGTGATAGTTCTCAAATCAGTTACATACCCAAACAATTCTGCCAGGGGCACATCGGCCTTAATCACCTGGGCACCTCCGCGGGTATCCATTCCCTTCATGATTCCTCTTCTCCGGTTCAAATCACCCGTTACAGAACCTGTGTATTCATCCGGAGAAATTACCTCAACACCCATGATTGGCTCAAGCAACTGAGGTCCGCATTTGCGGGCCGCTTCTTTGAAACCAATGCGAGCCGCCAATTCGAATGACAATGAATCCGAATCCACATCATGATAGGAACCATGAAATAATCTCACCTTCATCGAATCAATAGGATATCCGGCCAAAGGTCCATTAACCATGGCTTGTTCAAATCCTTTCTGAACAGCTGGGATGAATTCACGAGGAATAACACCTCCAACAATTGCATTTTCAAACTCCAATCCTGGCTTATCTTCTGGTCCAAGTTCGCGGGGTCCGATTTCAAATACGATATCGGCAAATTTACCACGACCACCGGTTTGTTTCTTGTAAACTTCTTTATGCTCAACCGACTTGGTAAGAGCCTCTTTGTAAGCAACCTGAGGAGCACCCTGATTGATCTCTACCTTGAACTCACGTCTCAAACGATCAATAATAATCTCCAGGTGCAATTCGCCCATTCCTCGAAGAATGGTCTGTCCTGTTTCCTGGTCTGTATTTACACGAAGGGTAGGATCTTCCTCAACCAACTTAGAAATGGCCATTCCTAATTTATCAGCATCCGCCTGCTTCTTAGGCTCAATAGCATATCCAATAACGGGTTCAGGAAATACCATTGACTCAAGGACCAAGGGTCTCTTTTCATCACACAAAGTGTCTCCTGTTTTGATGTCTTTAAATCCAACAACAGCCCCAATATCACCGGCAGGGAGTCGTTCAATTTGATTCTGCTTGTTAGCGTGCATTTGGAACACGCGGGAAATCCGCTCTTTTTGTCCCGAGCGGGTATTTTGAATATAAGAGCCCGACTCCAATACACCTGAATAGGCCCGTACAAAGCACAGTCTTCCTACAAAGGGGTCTGTGGCAATCTTAAAAGCAAGGCCAACAAACGGCTCCTTCTCATCCGGGCGAATTTCAACATCGGCTCCGGTATCCGCGTGGCTCGCGATAATAACATCCTTATCCATAGGAGAAGGAAGTAGTTCCATCACATAGTCAAGCATAGTTTGCACACCCTTGTTTTTGAAGGATGATCCGCAAACCATCGGAACGATTTTCATATCAATCGTTGCCTTTCTAAGCGCGGTTAAGATTTCTTGTTCTGAAATAGAATTAGGGTCTTCAAAAAACTTTTCAATCAGTGTCTCGTCATATTCGGCAACCGCCTCCAAAAGTTTTTCACGGTATTCGTTGGCTTCTTCCACCATATCATCGGGAATCGGCACTTCCGTAAAGGTCATTCCCTTGTCGGCCTCGTTCCAGATAATTCCGCGGTTGTTGATCAGATCAACAACACCCTTAAAGTTTTCTTCTGCACCAATAGGCAACTGCAAGGCTACAGCCTTACTGCCTAACTTTTCTTTAACCTGCTTGCAAACTCCCAGGAAGTCAGCACCGGAACGGTCCATCTTATTTACAAAACCAATACGGGCCACTTTATAATTGTCGGCCAGGCGCCAGTTGGTTTCTGATTGTGGTTCAACACCATCTACCGAACTGAATAAAAACACAAGTCCATCCAATACACGTAATGAACGGTTAACCTCAACCGTAAAATCTACGTGACCGGGTGTATCAATAATGTTTACGTGATAATCATTTTTGCGGTACTTCCAATTTACGGTGGTAGCCGCTGAGGTGATGGTAATACCACGCTCTTGCTCCTGGGCCATCCAGTCCATGGTTGCGGCACCTTCATGCACTTCACCAATCTTATGGTTAACACCTGCGTAATAAAGAATACGCTCCGTGGTTGTGGTCTTTCCGGCATCGATGTGCGCAGCAATACCTATATTTCTTGTGTACTTTAAATCTCTTGCCATGGAAGCTTAGAATCTGAAATGTGAAAATGCCTTGTTCGCCTCTGCCATTCTGTGCGTGTCATCTTTCTTCTTGATCGCAGCACCTTCGCCTTTTGAAGCAGCCAGTATTTCTGCCGCCAACTTATCCATCATTGTCTTTTCTCCTCGCGCCCGGGCGTAATCAATAAGCCACTTAATGCTTAGGTTTACTTTACGGTCGGGTCTGATTTCCACGGGAACTTGAAAGGTGGCGCCTCCTACTCTTCGGCTCTTTACCTCAACGCCCGGCATTACATTGTTCATCGCCCGTTTCCAAACTTCAAGGCCCGGCTCACCACCGGCCTTTTTCTCAACCTGAGCGATGGCATCATAAAATATGTTGTAAGCAACGCTTTTCTTTCCTTGCTCCATCATGTAATTCACAAATTTGGTAACGAGTGTGTCACCAAACTTAGGGTCAGGAAGGAGGTATCTTTTTTTAGGTTTTGACTTTCTCATGGCTGGGTAATATTATTTTTTGCCTTTAGCTGCAGGAGCTGCCGCACCGGCTTTTGGTCTTTTTGCACCATACTTAGAACGACTTTGAAGGCGGCCGTTAACACCTGAAGTATCCAAAGCACCTCTTACAATGTGGTAACGAACCCCAGGAAGATCCTTTACCCTACCACCACGGATAAGTACAATAGAGTGTTCCTGCAGATTGTGGCCTTCACCGGGAATGTACGCGTTCACTTCTTTGTGGTTTGTGAGACGCACACGAGCTACTTTACGCATTGCTGAATTAGGCTTTTTTGGAGTAGTTGTGTACACACGAGTACATACTCCTCTACGCTGAGGGCAAGAATCAAGAGCTGGCGACTTTGACTT
>JAEUUB010000308.1 GCA_016787745.1 Cyclobacteriaceae bacterium | reverse complement strand
GGAATAAAAGAGTTGAACTTTTCGGCTGCTGCCGGATATCATGCCGAGAAAAAGGGAATGGAAATCTTTTTTAGTCATTTCAATACCGAAATAGGGATATTAAAAGGGACGGCCACCAGCAACATGGAAGATCTGATGAATGCGATGGAACGAACACCCCCACAATACACATCCGACTTTAGCTATACGATTGCAGAACCTCGTCAGGAAGTAAGTCATAATCTCCTTAAAATTAATGGACACATTAATTCAACGTTAGGGGATTGGCAAATTCAATATGGCTTTCAGAATAATAATCGGAGGGAATACGATATACGTGTTGGCGGCTTGTCTAATCTGCCGGCTATTGACTTGCAGTTAAATACACACACCCTGGAAGCGGAGTTAGAGACAAGTAAATCCGACCAGCGCTCGGTTTGTTTTGGGGTAACCGGTATGTATCAGGACAATAACAATATCCCCGGTACGCAACGAATTCCTTTTATTCCCAACTTCAACAATCTCTCCGGTGGACTATTTAGTGTTGCTAAATTCTTTTTTAACAACCTTACGGTGGATGTGGGCGCTCGGTACGATTATCGTTATTACGATATAGCCGGATATGATTTTAAGAACACACTTTACAAATCGCAGTTAAGTTTTCATAATGCCAGCGCCACCTTGGGCGCTCTCCGGAAATTGGGAAACAACCAGACATTGTCGCTAAACCTAAGCAGTGCGTGGAGACCTCCGCACGTGGCGGAACTATATAGCCTGGGTACCCACCAAAGCGCAGCAGCCATTGAATACGGTTTGCTGCTGAATGATTCTACAAATGAAGTAATGAATATTGAGAATGTTCCGTTTAATGTGGAACAAGCCCTTAAAGCGGTAAGCACCTATCAGCATGTGTGGAAAGGCTTCCAGATTGAAGCAACAGGATATGTAAATTATATCTTCAATTACATCTACCTTAAACCTACAGGGGTCACCCAAAACATCAGAGGTACGTATCCTTACTTTCGTTACACTCAAACGGATGCACTTTTCGTAGGTGCCGATTTATCAGGAAGTTGGAAGATAGTTCCACACTGGACGCTTTCTCCTAAAGTCTCCCTTCTTCGGGCATCGGACAAAAAGAATGACGACTATCTCGTGTTCATTCCTTCAAACCGATACGAGGTGGCACTTCGCTATGAGAATACCCGATTCAATGGCCTGCATGATTTTTATGTTGATATGAGGGCAAAATTTACTGACCGGCAACACAGAGCACCGCGAACAATAACGGTTCGAGAATTTAATGATGCCCTTGAAAACGGATCCGATCCCCTTCAGGGAAGCACTTCTAATTTTGATTTTATGGACGCCCCAGCCGCTTACTGGCTCTATCAGGTGGCCATTGGAGTTTCTTTACCAACCGGAAAAGTCAGGTATGATTTTCGGTTAGCTGCCGAGAAC
>JAEUUB010000267.1 GCA_016787745.1 Cyclobacteriaceae bacterium | reverse complement strand
GGCACACATTAACCTCACTTAACACCCCACTTTCGTAAAACATAGCACTGGAATATTTATAATCCTCCGGTTTGCTCACAAGATTCCAATGTTCTTGCATTGGGTTCATATGAATGTAATTCAACTTTATATTCAGAAGCTTGCTGTCTGATAAGATCACATCATCGAACCGATCTTCCCAAACTTTGAAAACTTGTTTTCGCTCAGCAACGCGTAAACTCTCAAAAAGCGCGTAATCGCCTTCGCATTCAATTTCCTGACGGATTTTTACAGATGTGAATTTTTTTAAATCACGCATCCAATCCGAAAGCCGATTCCCATTTTTGAAAAACAAAATAAGATGAATATGATTGGGCATGATCACATAACTCAACAAGGAACTAGTATACTTTTGATTTAGAAAATTGATGCTGGCTGCCACAATTCTTTTACAGGAATCCGCAGCAAGCAAATGATACCATTTGTAGCAGGTTGTTGTCACAAAGAAACAATCAGCATCTGGATAAAGAGTACGACCACGTAAACCCATTTTACTAAGATAAAGAAACTAATACGAATCGTAGATTGGGCCTGTCAGGTCGGAAGACCTGACAGCAATGGAGAAAACATCTTAATTAACAGATATTAATACCACTATCAATACGCTTACTGCAATAAGCACAACTAAGAAAATTCCCTTGTTGTCATTGGGAAAATTAAAATTGATGTTACTAAAAAAATTTACCTGCATTGTTGTTTTAGGTTTGTTGGTGCAATTTTAAGGCTGTTGTCCCACTATATGGGTGTAACAAAGTTCCCTTCCTTGCTTTTACAAAGTACGGTATGTAATAACTTCTACCTTCAACAACTTATTCACATTTAAACGTGTGAAATTGTGAATAAATTAGGTTTCTGATTCAGAATCGGGGTTCGTCTCTAAGTAGTGTGGAATTGTTAATAACTCATTAAAAACAATTAGAAACACCTCCTTTTTCAATTCCTCCAACTAAAAATTAGGAACATCAGAAATGGTATGGTGAGGGCTTCGATAAGGACTAGTTGTAATTAACGTAGATAACCGATCGAAGTCGTCCGATATTGGGCGGATTAGGTTTAAGGGATTGTGTTGTTAGGTAGAGTACGATAAGGTAAAGAGCTAATACGAATTGTAGATTGAGCCTGTCAGGTCGGAAGACCTGACAGCAATAGGGAGTTGTTCCGCACGTTTAAAATAGCTGTAATCAATAACAGCACCAATGGTCAGGTTCCGCAGTATGGACCTATTGGTCAGGCCGGAGATGAAGGCGGGGATTCTATTTTTCTAAGAAGGGTCGATTGAACTTGTGCCATTCAATTTCCTCATTGCTGTCAGGTCTTCTTACCTGATGCCACTACCCTGCCCAACCCTCTCTATCCAAACTTCTGTATTGAATGGCTTCAGCCAGGTGTTCAATTTTTATTTCGGGGGTGCCTGCCAAGTCGGCAATGGTGCGCGAGACTTTTAAAATGCGGTCGTACGCACGGGCAGAAAGACCCAGT
>JAEUUB010000225.1 GCA_016787745.1 Cyclobacteriaceae bacterium | reverse complement strand
AAGTCTTCAGCGCTTTTGTATAAAACATTGGCGGGTGCCAACCATTCGGTTAAGTCAGTGATCTCAGCCTCGGCTATTGGGTATTATGGTTTTGGATTTGGGGAGGAGGTATTTAAAGAAGATAGTCGATCTGGAAACGATTACCTCGCTCAAGTTACCAAGCAATGGGAAGAATCGGTTGATACGATTAGCTCCTTGAATCTTCGCGTTGTAAAACTCCGAATAGGAATTGTGCTCAGCAATAAAGGAGGAGCCCTTGTCGAAATGGCAAGGCCAATCCGGTGGGGAATCGGTGCGGCTTTAGGAAATGGCAAGCAATATCTTTCGTGGATTCACCTCGATGATGTATGTGCGATGTTCATAAAAGCCGTGGAAGACGAAACCATGCAGGGCGCCTACAATGCCGTTAGTGGAGATTGGGTTACCAATAAGGTATTAACTCAACGGATTGCAAAGGTTTTAAAAAAACCGCTGCTCTTACCCAATGTACCAACGTTTGTGATGAAAATTTTAATAGGTGAAATGGCGGTGATTGTGATAAATGGCAGCAAAATCTCGGCTGATAAGATCAAGGAGACAGGATTTGTTTTCAGATATTCTAATTTGGAAAAAGCGCTGGAAAGCCTAATGCCCTAAAACTGAAAGCAAAGAATCGCCTGTTAAACGTAAGGTTAGCTTTGCGCTTTCAGCTTTATTACTTTGCGCTTAAGGTTGCTACCCCAATCTTCGAATCCGCAGTACCATAGTATAAAAACCAACTTCCATTCAAGGGCACTAACCCTTCAATAAAGCAGACTTGATTTATCTGGCCTTCCATTTCATACGGTTGGTCGGGGCGTAAAAAGTAATTTTCAAGGCGGTCAATTAATTTCGTTGGGTCATTCGGATCAAACAATGCCTGGCCGGAACAATAGGCACCTGCGGGCAGAGTGGGGTCGCCACCCGTGTCGAGATTCATTCCATTGTAAAGTAATAAGATTCCTTTATCGGTAAGCAAAGCATAGGGGCCGCTTTCGACAAGACGACTATCGAAGTAGCCTGGTCGTGGCTTTAATACAGATATTAATTTTTTGTTCTCGTCTACTACAGGTTGCCAAAGAATTAAATCTTCGGAGGTAGCCATAAACAAATCGGTATCGCCAAAATACATCCAATACTTTCCATTGATTTTTTCTGCTATTATTTTATTTCCTTTTTGTTTCGCGATAATGGCTCCGCTCTTGCTCCAAAGATCAAGGTATTCGCCCGTAAGTACCGGCCCATGCTTGGTCCAGTTTAGCAAATCTGTGGAGGAGGCTAAACACATTCTGGCTGTTTTACCATCGTACGCAGAGTACGTCATAATATAAGTGCCTAGTTCACTTTCAACAATGCGGGGATCTTCTATACCCCCTTCCCATTCGTACACTTTCATAAAATCTTCAGCCGGATAAACAATGGGTTCGCGCATGCGTGTAAAATGTACACCGTCCGATCCGATAGCCAAACCAATGCGCGAGGTACCCGCATATTTTCCAATAGTATCTTCGGCACGATAGAAGAGATAAATAGCTCCGTTGCGTACTACAGCCGCAGGATTAAATACATCCTTTTCTTCCCACTTCACTTCCTGGTTTAGAATAGGACACATAAAAACGCCATCGCTGGCCGCGAGAATGGGATTTACTTCATTGAGTTTAATAAAAGGCATCATGGCCCAGGTGCTGTCTTGCTCATACCTGTTTTCATGTTTCGAACTTGAACAAGAAGTCAGGCCAATCGTTATAACGAAAGCGGCCAATAAGATGGCTGCGCTCCTTCGGGTCAATAAATTGGATGTGGGTATCATTTAGTAACTTGAAAAAATTTTTACAATCATCTATGGCATCAAAAGTAAGAAAGAAAAAGGGATCGGGTGAGATTAACAAGGAAGCCCTGGAAGAAGCCCATCTGATACGCAAGGCATTCAAGGATAAGGATTGGGCAGAAATAAAAAGTTCTGACTCCTGGATGATCTTTAAAGTGATGAGCGAATTTGTGGAAGGCTTTGAAAAACTAGCGAAGATCGGACCCTGTGTTACTATTTTTGGATCGGCTCGGGTAAAACCCAACGACCCGTATTATAAAATGGCTGAGGACATTGCAGCCGAGTTGGTACATCATGGTTATGGTGTGGTTACCGGAGGCGGCCCGGGTATAATGGAGGCCGGCAATAAGGGCGCAAAAAAAGCTGGCGGCAAATCGGTGGGCTTGAATATTTTTCTCCCCTTCGAACAGAAAGGAAATCCATACATCGATTCGGATAAGCTAATTACGTTCGATTACTTTTTTGTGCGCAAGGTAATGTTTGTAAAGTATTCACAAGGCTTTATTATTATGCCGGGCGGGTTTGGTACATTGGATGAATTGACGGAGGCATTGACACTCATTCAAACAAAGAAAATCGGTCGGTTCCCGATTGTTTTGGTGGGAAAAAAATTCTGGACGGGTTGGTTGAAGTGGGTAAAGGAAATTTTAGTGACTGAAAAGATGATTAGCGTGGAAGACCTCGATCTTTTCAATGTGGTAGACACACCGGAAGATGCTGTTAAAGTGGTTGATGAATTTTACGCACGGTATTTGTTGTCTCCTAACTTTTAATGGACCCTTTACTATGCAAAGACTTTTAAGTTATCTGGCCCCACTTTCTATCGGTTTGCTTCTTGTGTATGTACTGTACGATCAATCGACACGGGTTGAAACAAAAGAAAGCGAGCCGGTTTTAGAGCCTATAGTAACCCAGGAGTCGATGCAACCCTTTTTGGCTGTAAGCTATGATTTGCCAAAGCAGATTTCTTTTGCAGGCGAAGCAACTCCGCTCGAAATACCCGATGTTTTGGAGCGGCTCGATCGAGAGTTGCAGGTAAATATTTATTTGCAAAGCAGCACCCTATTCTTATTGAAACGAGCCAATCGTTGGCTTCCACGGATAACGGAAATTCTAAGAGAGCATGAGATTCCGGAAGATTTCAAATATTTACCCTTAATAGAAAGTGGTTTGGTAAATGGCGTTTCCCCTAAAAACGCGGTTGGCTATTGGCAGATACGTGAGGCCTCGGGAAAAGAACTTGGCCTTGAAATTACCAAAGAGGTAGATGAACGATATGACCCTATCCAATCGACAGTGGCCGCCTGTAAATATTTAAGAAAAGCCTATGAAAAATTTAACAACTGGACGCTGGTGGCTGCTTCGTATAATCGCGGGGTGGCTGGTATTCGCAGTGACCTGGAAGATCAGAAAGCCGACAATTATTATGATGCGCATCTGAATGATGAAACCTCGCGATACGTATTTCGAATTTTGGCGATTAAAGAAATCTTTGAAAATCCGGCCAAATATGGTTTTAAGATAAAGCCGGAGCATTTATATAACCCCGAGCCCCTGCGGTACATCGATGTAACGGAAACAATTCCTGATCTTGTATCCTTTGCTAAGAACAACGGCAGCAACTATAAACTGCTTAAAAGACACAATCCCTGGCTGCGGCAACCCCGACTCACAGTTAAAAAGGGGAAAAGTTATCAAATTGCGTTACCGGTCTAAACTAAATTAACAACGGTGAGGTTAACTCGGTAATTGTCTGAAGCGCGTCATTTCAATATATTCTATCCTACTACTTTAACCTAAATTAAATTAATATTTTATGGACCACACGTACTACAATCCGGCTGATCTGAAAAAATTTGGAAACATCAGTGAATGGGAGAATAACCTGGGCGCAAAATTCTTTGATTACTATGGGGATGTTTTTAAAGAAGGGGATTTAACAGCCCGCGAAAAATCACTGATTGCACTGGCGGTAGCGCATACTGTACAATGTCCGTATTGTATTGATGCCTATACACAGGATTCGCTGGAAAAAGGAGCGACTGAAAAAGGAATGATGGAAGCGATACACGTAGCAGCCGCTATTCGTGGCGGAGCTTCTCTGGTGCATGGTGTAATGATGATGAACAAAGCGAAGAAATTGTCGATGTAAAATAGGATGCTGGATACTCGATTCTAGAAATCCAGTATCCAGTATCTAGAAATCCAGTATACCAATATGATCAAGTCTCTACATGCGCGCCATCATCAATTAGCCAATCAAAAACGGCAGGTCGAGATTCTGGAGAATGGAATTTTTAAGGAGGGGAAATTCCCCACATTCAAAAAGAAAATAGAATCCGTTGACCAGGAGCCGTTAAAACCATCCTCTCTTGAAATTTTTCAGGTGAATATTGGCTATATGTGCAATCAGGTGTGCAAGCATTGTCATGTAGATGCAGGCCCCGATCGCAAAGAGATAATGACCCGCGAAACCATGCAGCAATGTTTGGATGTGTTGAAGGAAGCCAGATTCAAAACGTTGGATATCACAGGCGGGGCACCCGAAATGAATCCTGATTTTAGATGGTTTGTGCAGGAAGCAAAGGCGATAGGCGTGGAGGAAATTATTGTGCGTTCTAATCTTACGATCATTAATGCAAATCCCAAATACAACGATTTGCCTACGTTCTTTAAGGAAAACAAAGTTCGCGTTGTTTCTTCCTTGCCCTTCTATAATGCCGACAAAACTGACCGGCAGCGAGGGCAAGGTGTGTTCGAGGATTCTATAAAAGCCTTGAGGATGTTGAATGCTGTTGGCTACGGGCAAGTGGATTCCAAATTGCTATTGGATTTGGTGTATAATCCCACAGGGGCGTTCTTACCGGGCGATCAGCAACAATTAGAAAGAGACTTTAAGCACGAACTGAAAAAACATTTCGATATAGACTTCAATAGTTTATTTACCATCACCAATATACCCATTAGCCGCTTTTTGGATTTTCTCATCGAATCGGGAAATTATGAAGACTATATGGAGAAACTAATCAACGCCTTTAATCCGGCAGCTGTGGCGGGCGTTATGTGTCGAAATACAATTTCTATTGATTGGCAAGGATTTATGTATGATTGTGACTTTAATCAAATGCTTGGATTAAAAGTTAAGCAGTCGGAACAACACATCAGCACATTTGATTCCGCGAAAATAAGCGACCGCGAAATAGTTATTAGTCAACATTGCTTTGCTTGCACGGCTGGGGCCGGATCCAGTTGTCAAGGCTCTACGACTTAGATAAAGTCTATCATTCCTACAAAGATTAATTTTTTAAATTGCACGTATGCGTCCCTATATCCTGGCAGAGAACAATTGGAAAACCATTAAGGAGTCCTCATTTGATGTGGCTGTATTGCCCTGGGGTGCCTGCGAAGCACATAACTATCACTTGCCATATGGTACGGATATCATTGAAGGCGAGGAGATCGCAGCTGAAAGTGCTCGCCTGGCCTGGGATCAGGGAATTAAAGTGATTGTACTTCCAGCAATTCCCTTTGGAGTGAACACGGGTCAATTTGATGTTACGCTCGATATCAACATGAACCCATCAACGCAATTAGCCGTATTGCGGGATGTTATTGAAGTGCTCAACCGGCAAGGAATTCATAAACTCATAATTTTAAATAGTCATGGGGGCAACGATTTCAAAACCATGATTCGGGAATTGGGGTTAAAGTTTCCAGATATGTTTTTATGCTCTTGCGATTGGGTGAAGTCATTAGATCAAAAAGAGTTTTTTGAAAATAAGGACGATCATGCAGGAGAAATGGAAACCAGTTTGATCTTACATCTTCGCCCGAATTTGGTCAGACCTTTGAGCGAAGCCGGAGATGGCAAGGCTAAAAAATTTGCATTCAAAGCTATACAGGAGGGATGGGCATGGTCGGAACGTAAGTGGACTCAGGTAACAGCCGATACAGGCGTGGGCGACCCGCGTCAGGCCACCGCTCAAAAAGGAGAGAAATACTTTAAAGCCGTAACGCAAAAAGTTGCCACATTTTTTGCTGAGGTAGCCACAACGCCTAAATCAAATTTTTATGTCTAACCCTCAAAGGAAGGGTAATTTTTATTTCTACTAATATGATTGCACAAATTAATGAAACCATTGAATACCTGAAGAAGCATGGAATTACAGCTCCGGAGGTGGGTGTTATTTTAGGCACGGGTCTGGGAAATAAATTTGTGGAGAAAATAAAAAATCAGGTTTCCATCAACTACAACTCAATTCCGCATTTTCCAATTTCTACGGTAGAGTATCACAAAGGCAAATTGATTTACGGGGATGTAAAGGGAAAGAAAGTGCTGGCCATGCAAGGCCGCTTTCATTATTACGAAGGATACACAATGCAACAGATTACACTTCCGGTTCGCGTAATGAAATTGCTTGGGATAAAAAAATTGTTGATTTCCAATGCAGCCGGCAATATGAATCTGAAATGGAAAAAGGGAGAACTTATGTTGATTGATGATCATATAAATCTTTTACCCGATAATCCTTTACGCGGACCCAACCTAGAATTTTTCGGTCCGAGGTTTCCGGATATGAGCCAACCCTATGACCAAAAGATGAATAGTTTGCTAACGAAAATTTCGAAGGCAAAAAAAATCAAACTCAACAAAGGCGTATACGTGGCGGTAATGGGCCCCAATCTGGAAACGCGTGCCGAATACCGGTTTCTGCATCAAATCGGAGCCGATGCCGTGGGCATGAGTACGGTGCCCGAAGTGCTTGTGGCTAATCACATGGGCTTACCCTGCTGTGCTATTTCTGTGCTTACCGATGATTGTGATCCGGACAATCTGAAACCTGCGGTGATCAGCGACATTATCGCTACGGCCGGCAAGGCAGAAGGTAAGCTTACAGATCTTTATGTAGAGCTTATTTCAAAAATCTGAGCTATACAAAACCGCCCTGGAAGAATATGCAACCCCGGCCGGAGTTTCTGCGTCTTATGTAGCAAAACTTAATTTATGAAAACCCTCCTACTAGCCGCTATCCTCGGTTCTGCAATTTCCGTTGTGGGTCAATCCACCAAGTCGGGTAATTTTCATCTCGATAAAGAATATACAATGAGTGTTACGGGAACAATTCATCTTGACGCCTCCGATGCCAAAGTATTTATTACAGGATCGAATCGGAAAACAGCCCACGTAAAGATTGATCGCGAGGTAACAACCAAAGGAATATCTTTTGGAGAGCGTGAGTTTAGCGTGGACGTTACAGAGCAAAACGGCAATCTCTCTATTCGCGAACGCTCCCATAGCAGTTCGGTAGGAATTATTGGATCCTACCACGAGCAATACACGATTAAACTTGAGATCCCGGAAGGAACGAGTCTGGATATTGATGGCGATGATGGGGATTATTTTATCAAAGCCGTACACGGGTCTATTGAACTTGATTTAGACGATGCCGATGTGGAACTAAGTGGCTGTTTGGGTAACAGTTTTAAAATAAAGTTGGATGATGGAGATCTGCGGATGGATACCGGAAAAGGACTGCTGGATGTGGATGCCGATGATGCCGATGTGAATATTAAGAATGCAAGTTTCGAAAAAGTTATGGCTCGCTTAGATGATGGTGACTTCGTGGTAGAAACCGCTCTGGTTGATGCCGGAGATTATTTTATTGAAGTGCAGGATGGCCTGGTGTCTTTTAAAGTTTTAGGAGGAGGTGGCAACTTTGATATTCGCCATGATGATGCCCGCGTAATTACCGAAGGCAGTTTTGAAACAGTAGAACGATCAGAGGATCGTACACTCGTTACCCTGGCCAGTGGCAAAGCAAAAGTATCAATTCGGGCCGATGATGCCCGCGTTCGATTAATTCGCTAAATTGAAGGGAATGAAAGCGGGTAGGTGATTTAATCTTTTAATTCACCAACTTTGCCTGCATGGGGTTATTAAATATTCTACTATACTATGGGTTGCTGATACCCGTTTCCTGGCTGCCCTTTCCTGTCTTGTATTTGTTATCAGATGGATTGTACTTAATTCTGTACAAAGGCATTGGCTATCGAAGAAAGGTAGTTTTTAAAAACATTTCAAATTCATTTCCTCATAAATCGCACGAAGAACATTTAGTGATTGAGCGTGCTTTCTACCGCCACTTCTGCGATTTGATAGTTGAAAGTATTAAAGTTTTCACCATTTCGCACCAGGAAGTTAAGCAACGATTTAAAGTAATTAACCCTGAATTCATAGATCGCTTTTTTGACAAAGGGCAAAGTGTAATTATTGCAGGCGGGCATTATAACAATTGGGAACTTTTTGCCGTTGCCATTGACGAACCTGTAAAGCATAAAGTAATGGCGCTTTACAAGGCATTTAAAAATAAATTTCTCGATCAAAAAATGCAGTCATCCCGTGGCAAGTATGGGTTGGAGATGATTTCCACCAAAGTAGCGAAAACTGCGTTTCAAAGAGAAAGCCTTCATGCAATCATTTTCGGTGTCGATCAATCTCCCAGCAAATCCAGCAATTGTTATTGGGGCACTTTTTTAAATCAGGATACGCCAATGATTTTTGGAACGGAGAAATACGCAAAGGAATTTGACTATCCCGTGCTTTATGGGCGCATCAATAAAATTAAGCGGGGGCACTACTCCTGGGAGTTTACGGAAGCCATTGAGGAACCCAAAAAAACGGGATATGGAGAAATCACACAGCGGATTCACTCTTTGCTTGAGAAGGATATTATCGCAAAGCCTGAGTACTGGCTATGGAGCCACAAGCGCTGGAAGTACAAGAGGCCGGTGGATTTGGTTCAGCAATAAAATCACAGTTCGCTACACATCACAAATGCCAACCCCTTGTTTCAACGAAGCTAATTTATCCGGGCGTTTAGGAATAAACTCCTGCGCTACAAATCCTTTAAAACCGGTTTCAACTATAGCTCGCATAATAGCAGGGTAATAAAGTTCTTGGGTTTCGTCAATTTCATGTCGGCCGGGCACGCCTCCTGTATGATAATGACCGATATATTTTTGATGTTTGCGAATGGTGGCGATCACATCGCCCTCCATGATTTGCATATGATAAATGTCGTACAACAATTTGAAATTAGGAGAGCCTAGCTTTTCACAAAGCTTTACACCCCATTCGGTATGATCGCATTGATAATCTTTGTGATCGACTTTGCTGTTTAGAAGTTCCATTTGTACGGTAATGTTGTACTTCTCAGCCACTTTTAAAACGGGGGCTAACCCCACAGCGCAATTCTCTAATCCTTTTTCAGAACTTAACCCGTTCACATTTCCGCTAAAGCAGATTACACTTTTCAATCCCGCATCGGCTGCCTTTGGAATATTGAGTGAATAATCTTTCAAAAACTTTTCGTGGTGGGCCGGATTGTTAAACCCTTTATCTAATCCTAAATCAGTGGCATAAGCCATGGCGCAGGTAAGTCCATGTTTTTGAACTGTAGCCCATTGATCAGGCCCTAACAACTCGATTGACTTTAACCCAATATCTTTCGCAGCCTTTGCCAGATCTTCCAACGGAATAGAATTATAGCACCATTGACAAACGGAGTGATTAATATTATTTTTTAGATCAGCAGGAAGCGTGTTCATCGCTTTTGCTATTTCAGGGAGGGCCACTACACTAACCGCTGTGGTTGCCATGGTTCTTATTGCTTGTTTGCGATTCATATCAGTTTCTTTTTTAAACGACTAAGACGTAGAGTTTGCGAAGCATCTCATAGTCCTTGGTGCAACTTAGCGTCTTTGTGACTTTGTGGTTTATAGTATTTATGATCAATTTACAATTTCTATTTCTCATTCCGATACACCATCCCATCCTTCATCACAAATTTCACCTTTCTAAGGTCAGAAATATTTTTTGAAGGATCGCCACCAACAATTACAAGATCAGCTTTTAATCCCTCTTTTATAAAACCAACCTGATTTTCCAAATGAAAGGCACGGGCATTTACACTGGTCGCAGCTTTCAGTACATCAAAGGTTTTCATGCCATATTCCACCATCAACTCCATTTCCAAAACATTCTCTCCATGCGGATAAACGCCTACATCACCTCCCATACCGATAGTAACTCCGGAAGCAAGTGCATCTTTAAAACTTTGCTTCTTGTTGGCCACGTTTGCCGGCACCGGATCAACCCCTTTTTTCCATCCCCGGTATTGAGTGATTACATCTACCGCAGACACCGTGGGTATGTATGTTACATTGTGTTCCTTCATTAATTTACCCAACTCTACATCAATAAAATCACCATGTTCAATGGTTTCGGCTCCAGCCAACACAGCTCTTTTAATTGCTTCTTTCGATTTTGCATGGCACACCATTACCCGGCCGCTGCTGCGCGTTACCTCATTGATCAATTTTAGTTCATCGAGGGTAAAGGAAGGTTGATCTTCCCCGTTGATTCCCCACCGATAGTCGGCATAAATTTTTATAAAGTCAGCTCCTTTGCCAATCTGATCACGCACCACGCGCACCAGATCATTTCCATCGGCAGGTTCGGCTCCCAACATAATGGATTGGTCGTGGTCATACCCCTTAGGTCCATACGATCCAGTGGACACAATGGCGCGACCGGCTACCATTAATCTTGGACCGGGAATAATTCCTTCATTGATCGCGCGTTTCAACGCAACATCCGAATATCCGGCTCCTTCTGTTCCCAGGTCGCGGGCTGTAGTGAACCCAGCCATCAGTGTATTTTTTGCGTGTACGGTAGCGCGTGCCGTTCTGTACGAATCAGTTTCTTTTAAAACCTGCGTATCCCAATCGGTAATGTTATACGGATACAAAAGCAAATGCGAATGACCTTCGATAAGTCCGGGTGTAAGTGTTGAGTTTGGAAAACTTATACGGGTTGCCCCGGCAGGCGCTTTTAGTTTTTCGGTCGGACCAACCGCCCTAATCGTATTGCCTTCCACAAGCACAGCCCATCCTTCATGCATATTTTCGCCATCAAATACGCGATCAGCAGTTAGATAATAAGCCGTTTGGTTTTGTGCAGAGAGTTTGAAAAGCAAAAGCAGAAAACAGCAGAGTAGAGAGAATCTTTTCATAATTGAGGCGGGATTTAATATTGAAAAGGTACTCTATTTTTTGGGCAGAGAGAAATAAAAAGAGGGTGTTTCAAAAGTCATTCAGTCATCGCGGCCTATGAGCCGCGATCTCGCCAACAAAGGTCAATTGAGATTCCGGGTCAAGCCCGGAATGACATTTCAAATTTTTCATGACTTTGAGACAACCTCTTTAGATGATTCTTTAAGATTCAGTCGCTTTTATAGCCACATCGTAATCCGGCTCCTGACCTATTTGTGGAACCAGCTCGGTATGTTTTACTTTACCGGTGGGATCAATAACTATCACTGCTCGTGCAAGTAAACCCGCAAATCCACTATCAATTAATTCAACGCCATACGTTTTGCCAAACCCGAAATTCCGATAATCGGAGAGGGTTATAGCTTTGTCTATGCCTTCGGCACCACAAAATCTTTTCTGTGCAAAGGGTAGGTCTTTGGAGATGCATAGCACTACTGTATTTTCCATAGAAGCCACGCGTTTATTGAACTCACGTACAGAAGCGGAGCAGACTCCTGTATCCACGCTCGGGAAAATATTTAGCACAAGATTCTTTCCTGCAAACTCACGTAAGGAGACATCCTTCATGTCGTTAGAGGTTAAGGTAAAGTCTGGAGCGGATGATCCAATAGCAGGAAGATTGCCAATCGTGTTTGCATCCTTAGATCCTAATTTGGTACGTGCCATTTTTTATTTTGATTGATTGAGTAACAGGTTATACAGAGAAAATGTTTAGCGGATCCGGTCAGAATCTCGCACTAATTTTTCGTCTCTTCGGATAAACCGGATGGCGAGCCAATTGCAGGCAACACCAATGAACGGAATCCAGATACTAAGGCCAAATTGACCGTAACCATATTGCTCTGTAACCTGATTATAAAAATATACGGATGAGCCCAGGGCTCCCGCCAGAATTAACGAGTTAAGCGTACCAAGCTTCACCTGCGTCATCCGGTTGTCAAAGCGCCTTATTTCCATAATCGCAATGGTGGCTGCGGCCGCTAACAGGATGGCGGTAATGCTAAAGGGGAAATACTGTGTGGTTTTAGTTCCGTTTTCAATTGTTGAAAAATGAAGCGGATACAACTGCATTTCTTTCCCGGCTTCAGCTATTTTCCAGATTGGAAGAAAGAAGCTTACCACCATACTAATTACTACTAAAACCAGAAACAGAGTTTGTATTCTTTGCCACATAAAAGCGTTGAGTTAACTTGCCCCAAAACTACTAAATGTAGCGCGAAGACTTAGCGAAAAGTTTATGGCAAAATCAGTTTATATCGTTGATATTCTACGAACTCCCGTTGGTAAATATGGAGGAGCGCTTTCTTCACAGAGGCCGGATGACCTGGCTGCTCTTGTTATAAAAAAATTGCTGGCAAGAAATAAGAACCTCGATCCTGCAAGAATCGAAGATGTTGTATTTGGTGCGGCTAATCAAGCGGGGGAAGACAATCGCAATGTGGCCCGCATGGCTTTATTGCTGGTGGGTTTACCCACACATATCGGAGGTGTAACGGTCAATCGGCTTTGCGCCTCTGGGCTGCAAGCCATCATGGATGCTTCGCGCGGAATTTTGAATGGGGATGGTGCCTGCTACATAGCCGGGGGCGTGGAAAGTATGAGTCGCGCGCCCTATGTTATGGCTAAAGCCGATGAGGCTTTTTCACGTAAAGCGGAAATTTTTGATACTACCCTGGGCTGGCGTTTCATTAATTCAAAGTTATCAGCATTGTATCATCCGTATTCAATGGGAGAAACCGCAGAGAACGTAGCTGAAAAATGGAAGATCAGTCGCGAAGCCCAGGATCAATTTGGTCTGGCTTCACAACAAAAATATTTTGCAGCTCACAAAGCCGATACGTTTAAAGAGGAATTGATTTCCGTTTCCATTAGGAAAGGGAAAGAGACTTTTGAAGTGACACAAGATGAATATCCGCGCGAAACTTCGATAGAAAAGTTAGCCGCATTAAAACCTGCCTTCAGAGAAAACGGAACCGTAACGGCCGGAAATTCTTCGGGTATAAATGATGGCGCGGCCGCGGGGTTGTTGGTAAATGAAGAATTGCTAAAGGAACTTTCCATTCAACCTTTGGCCAGGGTGGTATCAATGGCCGTGGCAGGCGTGGACCCAGCCTACATGGGCATAGGACCTGTACCTGCTGTGCAAAAAGCGCTTACGCGGGCTGGATTAAAAATCACAGATCTTGGATTGGTTGAACTTAATGAAGCGTTTGCGGCCCAAAGTATTGCCTGCCAGCAGGATTTAAAATTAGATCCCGAAATTGTTAACGTTAACGGAGGTGCTATTGCGATAGGTCACCCGTTGGGATGCAGCGGAGTTCGTATAAGCGCCACCCTCATCCATGAAATGCAAAAGCGAAAGGTAAAATACGGAATTGCTACCATGTGCATTGGGGTTGGGCAGGGTGCCGCTGTGATATATGAAAATCCAAATTGTTGATTTTCAATAGATAATTGGATGCGGTACTTTTTCGAAATAACGTATAACGGCACAAGCTACCACGGTTGGCAAAACCAGCCAAACGCAATTAGTGTGCAGCAAGTGGTAGAAGATTCCATGACAAAAGTTTTTAGGAAGAAGACACAGGTTGTTGCCAGCGGGCGAACGGATACCGGAGTACATTGTATAAAGCAATATTTTCATGCCGATGTGGATGCTGCTTTTAATGAGAAGGAATGGATACCAAAATTGAATTCGATTCTTCCCCGTTTCATTGCCATCCGGTCTATCCGCCCAGTTAAGCCAGAAGCCAACGCCCGGTACGATGCGCAAGACAGAACGTATGAATATCACATTACCCGTGTTAAGAATCCAATTCTGGTGGGCCGTGCTTATTATTTTTTCAGAGAACTGGATATGCCAACCATGGAGCGGGTAACTGCGTTATTGATAGGCGAACACGATTTTGAGTGCTTCAGCAAGGTGCATACAGATGTTAATCACTTTATTTGCAACATTAAAACCGCAAAGTGGAATCAAAAGGGCGACATGCTGGTTTTTACTATCACCGCCAATCGGTTTCTGCGCGGCATGGTTCGGTCGATTGTAGGGACACTCTTAAATGTGGGATCAAAAAAAATTACCTTAAAACAATTTCAGGAAATTTTGAAGAGTAAAGATCGCAAGCAGGCCGGAATGAATGTGCCGCCCGAAGCCTTATACCTGGTAAATGTAAAATACCCGAAATCAATATTTAAATAATGAATAAATCTTCGCTTGCCTAATTGCAACGAACGAAGGTCTGAGTTTATGGAAAAAGAAAAGGTAAGCAGCGGAAATATTATTGACTGGAAGGTTTTGGGCCGCATTATGAAGTTTATTGAGCCTTATCGGGGCCGGTTTTACTTTTTAATTCTCCTTACGGTTTTGCTTGGCGTTTTGTCTCCGCTTCGTCCCCTGCTTATTCAATATACCCTCGATGCCCATGTGGCGGTGGGAAAATATTGGGATATGGTAAACATTATGCTGCTCATCCTGGGGCTTTTGGTTTTACAATCCGTAGTTCAATATGTTCATACATACATTTCGGGTCGGATTGGACAATACGTAATTCGGGACATCCGCATTCAACTCTATCAACACATTATTAAATTGCGTCTTCGCTTTTTTGATAAGACCCCCATCGGGCGGTTGGTAACACGAACCATCAGCGATGTAGAGACCCTGGCCGATGTGTTTAGTGAGGGACTGGCGGCCATGGCAGGCGACTTGCTTCAAATTGTTTTCATTTTGATTTTTATGTTCATCACTGATTGGCGACTGGCCCTTGTAAGTTTATCTACCATCCCATTGATGATTCTCTCAACCTATGTGTTTAAAGAAAAAATTAAAGTGGCCTTTAATGATGTGCGAAACGCGGTAGCCAACTTAAACTCATTCGTTCAGGAACACCTTACAGGCATGAACATTGTACAAATGTTTGGCAGCGAGAAAAGAGAGTTTGAAAAATTCAGAGAGATCAACAAAGAACATAAAGATGCGAATTTGCGCTCGGTGCTTTACTACTCCGTTTACTTTCCAGTGGCCGAGATAATAGCAGCCATGGGTATCGGATTGTTGGTATGGTATGGTGCTAAAGGAGTAATCCAACAGGAGCAAACAGGCATCACCATTGGTACGCTGATGGCGTTTATCATGTACATCCAAATGTTTTTCAGGCCCATCCGAATGATAGCCGACCGGTATAACACATTACAGATGGGCATTGTAAGTTCTTCGCGGATTATTAATCTGTTGGATGACCAAACCGATGTGGTGACAAACGGAACGCATCAGCCCGAATTAATTCTGGGGAAAGTATCGTTCGACCATGTTTGGTTTGCCTATAACGATGCAGAGTATGTCTTAAAGGATATTAATCTTTCAATCCAGGCAGGTGAAACGATTGCCTTGGTAGGAGCTACCGGGGCGGGCAAGTCTTCCATCATCAATTTGCTAAACCGTTTTTACGAGATTAATCGGGGAACCATTCGCGTTGACGATGTGGATATTGTGGAATACGATCTTGCTGCGCTGCGCAAAAACATTGGGGTTGTATTGCAAGATGTATTTCTCTTTAGCGACACCATCCGAAACAACATTACCCTGGGCAAAGCCGAAGTTACCGATGCCATGATTTTGCATGCGGCTGATCTGGTGGGCGCAAGAAAATTTATAGACCGTTTGCCGGGCGGGCTGGATTATAATGTAATGGAGCGTGGATCCACTTTATCCGTTGGGCAGCGTCAACTACTTTCCTTTATCCGGGCCATGGTGTATGATCCCAAAATTCTTGTATTGGATGAAGCCACCTCATCCGTAGATAGCGAAACAGAAGGAATGATTCAGGAAGCCATTGCTAAAATGATGACGGGCCGCACCTCCATCGTGATAGCGCATCGGCTTTCCACCATTCAAAAAGCAAACAAAATTATTGTTCTTGACAAAGGAGAAATTAAAGAAACGGGTACCCATGAGTCACTCCTAACACATGAAGGCTACTATGCCCAACTGCACAAAATGCAATACAAAGAAGTGGTTTGACGTTTACCCCCCCAAACCTACCGCTTATCAACAAGTGTCCGCAAAACAGTTATATTTGCTTTAATGCGACTCAAAAAAGCCGTTTTCTTAATTGCCCTTTCGCTTCTTGCAGGACCCTGCTTTGCACAGATGAAGAAAAGTGTTAAGAGTGGTACTTTTCGCCAACCGCACGTTTCACGAAGTAAAGCCAAGATTATTTGTCCTGTGTTTGAAACAAGCCAGTATCCCTACCAAGGTATAGGCTTTAAGTTGGGAGATCCCTTTGCCTTATCGTATAAATTTTACGCCAATAAAAACTGGTCGTTTGCAGCCGATGCCGGCAAGGCTGCCAGCGGTCTTTATAATAAATACTACCGCAACGCCTTTAACACCTATGTGCCCGATAGTCTCGAGGGTGCCGAAACAATGCAGTACCTGACGCACAAAGCGAACTCAGATTGGTTGGTGGAAGCAAAGTTTCTATACCAGTGGGACGCTTCAAAGATTTCCAAAGGCTTGCAGCTTTACGCAGGTTTAGGCTGGCAGTGGCGCAATACAAACCTAACCTACGATTACCTGTACGAAGACGGAGCCTTTGAAAGCAAGTTTGGGAAGTTTTCAGAGAACCGGTTTACCTATGGGCCCGTTGGCTTACTAGGATTTGAATACTCGTATTTCTCACTTCCGCTTTCAGCGTTTATTGAAGTAGAATGGTTTACGGATGTACTGCTCGACCCGGGCTATCAGCGGTTTCAGGGCGGTGTAGGTTTGCGCTACGTTTTCTAAATTTATTCGAGCACCTCATCTATCTGAGTTTGCCTTTCATACAATTCGCGATACGCACCATTCCGGGTAAGAAGTTCTTCGTGTGTGCCCTCTTCGATTACCGTACCTTCGTGCAACACCAGTATCCGGTTAGCCAGCTTGGCGGAAGAAACGCGATGCGAAATGATTATACTGGTGCGACCCGCCATAATCTTTTTCATACTATTAAGAATTGTATTTTCTGTTTTTGTGTCTACCGCAGACAAAGCATCATCCATAATTAAAATTTTGGGCTCACGAACTACGGCTCGGGCAATTGAAACCCGCTGCTTCTGTCCTCCGGAAAGTGTAATACCCCTTTCCCCCACCCGGGTATTAAATCCTTGCGGGAAGGAGGTAATGTTTTCATAAACGTCCGCATCTTTAGCAGCCTGAATAACTTTCAATTCATCGGGATTTTTTAATCCAAAAGCGATGTTGTTGAAGATTGTATCGCTAAAGAGAAATACATCTTGCGGAACAATGCCGGTTTGGCTGCGCAGACTTAATAAGTCATACTGATTTATGGGAATGTCGTCAATGCGAACTTCTCCTTTCGTAGCATCATACAATCGGCTTATCAAACTGGAGACCGTACTCTTGCCCGAACCTGTCGTGCCAATAATCGCCAGCGCTTCACCGGGTTGAATGCTAAAGGAAATATTTTTTAATGCCTGGATTCCCGTATCCGGATAGGTGAATGAGACCTGATCAAATTCTATTTTCCCCTTTATCTCGGTTACAAGATTTTTCTCAGAAAGAATATCCGTTTTAACTTTTAAAAATTCGTTTATTCTTTTCTGAGAGGCCTCTGCCCGTTTTACCAAGCTGCTCGTCCAGCCTAATGAAGCCACGGGCCAGGTAAGCAGGTTTACATAAATGATAAACTCCGCAATGTTACCAAAGGTGAGTGCGCCATTGATTACCTCTACACTGCCTGCATATACGGTGAGAATGGTACTAAGGCCAATAAGGCCCATAATCAACGGAAAAAAAAGAGATTGAACCCGGGTAAGCTTTAGAGACTGCTTTTTATATTCATCGCTTTCGGTGGTAAAGTTTTGAACTGACTCGTTTTCTCGAATAAAGGACTTGATAACCCGAATTCCGGAAAACGCCTCTTGAACGAAAGTGCTTAATCGCGATTGACTTTTTTGAATTTGTTCTGCCCGAAATTCAATGATGTTGTTAACATAGAAAATGCTGAGCGATAACAAAGGCAACGGAATGAGTGCGTACCAGGTTAGTTTGGCGCTGATGCCGAACATCACGGGAATCAACATGAGAAAAAGTGTGATCAGTTGCATGCCATACATGATGGAGGGGCCCAGGTACATACGTACACGACTTACATCTTCACTAATGCGATTCATCAAGTCACCGGTATTGTTTCTTCGGTAGAAGCTTAAGGGCAAAGCCTGATAGTGTTCAAAAATATCATTCTTCAAATCGTACTCGACCAACCGGCTCATCACAATCAGGGTTTGTCGAACGAAATAAAGAAAGACTCCGCGGAGTAATGCCATTGCTAAGATGAGAACGGCATAGAGCAAAATACCTCGGGCAAAAATCGCAAAGAAACTTTCCTGCGCGGCACTATTATCGAAAGCCCGGTATACCCGAATATTATCGACCACCAGATCGATGGAGTGACGAACCATTTGTGCAGGAATAATCTGAAATACGTTGGAGATAATGACAAAGAGTAACCCCAAAATGAGATGCCACTTGTATCGATAGAGGTATTTGTTGAGATGCTTAAGTTCCTTCATGAGGGATCATTTGTTTGGCCGCAGAGAGCTTTTAAAAAATTTAAATACTGCCGGCCTTCATAAAACGGAAGAATATTGTTTTAGTTATCGCAATCGTTTGAATCGTTGAAAAATCGATGATTTTGAAATAATTTTGTGAAACTCCAGGCAGGCTGATCAAGGCCCGAAAGAGATTGGTAAAAGTAGTTAATCCATGTAAAACAAATGTCCATGAAGCTTAAAGAATTGGAAAAAGTAGACACAGGAATTTTGGGTACGCTTACAGAACTCGGTCACGAACAAGTTGTATTTTGTCAGGATGCGGCCACTGGGCTGAAGGCAATAATTGCCATCCACAATACCACGCTGGGTCCGGCATTAGGTGGCACACGTATGTGGAATTATGCCACGGAACAAGATGCGATTACTGATGTGCTTCGACTCTCTCGCGGTATGACCTTTAAAGCAGCTATTAGTGGATTGAATCTGGGCGGAGGCAAGGCAGTAATTATAGGAGATGCTAACAAATTAAAAACAGAAGCCTTCATGCGCAGGTTTGGAAAATTTGTTCAAAGTCTGGGCGGGAAATACTATACCGCAGAAGATGTGAATATGAAAACCACAGACATGGAATACATAGCTATGGAAACAAAGTATGTAACAGGGTTGCCTGAATCGATGGGTGGTGGGGGCGACCCATCCCCGGTTACTGCCTATGGTGTTTACTTAGGAATGAAAGCGGGAGCTAAAAGAGTTTTTGGATCGGATAGTTTGTCGGGCAAAAAAGTAGGCGTGCAGGGGGTTGGACAGGTAGGCGCGCACCTGGTTGAGTTATTAGCGAAAGAGAATGCTGTTGTGTCAATCACTGATATTTCGCAGGAGAAAATGAAAATTGTTTCAATCGAACATGGAGCCAGACCGGTGTCGCAGTCGGAGTTTTATGATTTGGACCTGGATATTTATGCTCCCTGTGCATTGGGAGCAACGTTAAATGATGAGACTATTCCACGTTTAAAATGTGCCTTGATAGCCGGGGCCGCCAACAACCAATTGAAAGAAGAAGTAAAGCACGGCTACATGCTTATGGATAGAAGCATTACGTATGCCCCCGATTTTCTAATTAATGCAGGCGGGTTAATCAATGTGTACAGCGAATTTCTGGGGAACTACAACAGACAACGGGCCTATCAGCAAACGGAAAAAATTTATGATACCTGTTCCTCAATTTTTTCGATGGCCGATGAAGAAAAAATAAGCAGCCAGGAAGCAGCCATTAAACTTTCGGAGAAACGAATTGCCGATATGGGTAAAGTAAGAATACCCAGGTAAACAGACTGCGATATGAGAAGCCACAGAGCGTGTAGGCAATTCACGGCTCTGTGGCTTTTATCTTTAACGGGCCTTCTGTAATTTTACCGTTTCAAAAACGTTCTTTACTCATGCTAAACAGACGCACCCTCCGCATTAAAATCATGCAAAGCCTTTTTGCCTTTGATCAGTGCCGGGAAGCCAATCATTTGCTTGCCCTTGATTTAATAGAGGAGCGGTTTCAGTACGATTTAAATTCCATGGAGGTTCAGAATAAGGAGTTGTTGCGCGATCAGAAAAAAACAGCGGTTTCCTTATTTGAAAAAAGATACAAGGGAAAAGAAACGTCCGAAAGCCCTGACCCTAAAATTGAAAAATCAGCGGTAGATGCCCTCGAATTGTTTGCGAAACAAGTTAAGAAGGATCAATCATTCTTGTCCAAGAATATTATAGTAGAGACCGAAAAGCTAGCCGATCTATATCATAGCGTATTAAGTTTGATTTTAGAATTTGCCGATCTGGCAGCCCAGGAAAAGAAAACAAGTCACGCGAATTTTGTTAATCACCCCTGGGTTAAGGCGATTCGCGCCAACACAGAACTAACAGCACAAGTTTTAAAGAAAGATCGTGCCTGGCACAGTCAAAAAGATCTGGTACGGGGTTGGTTTCGCGAAATAGTTAAAGAAGACTCTTACTACAAGGAATTTATTGCCGCAAGCAATCCGGATGAAGAAAGCCAGAGGCAGATAATTAAACACCTGGTGAGAAAACTGATTTTAGGAGCGGGTCCCATCAACGATTATTTTGAAGATCTTGACATTCGTTGGTCAGAGGATAGAGATATCATCAAAAGCCTTACAGACAAAACGATTAAATCCTTTGCCGATAACACTATCACACTGCAAAAGTTATCCTTGGATTGGGAAGACGACAAGAATTTTGTGAACAAGCTTTTTGAGAGCACGATAAATCTGGATGTTCAATATAAACAGCTCATTGCGCAAAACACAAAAAACTGGGAAGTAGATCGGCTGCCTTTAACCGATCGGATTATTTTGGAAATGGCACTAGCAGAAATGATTCACTTTCCAAATATTCCTGTTAAAGTGACCATAAACGAATACATCGAATTGTCGAAAGAATACAGCACACCCAAAAGCCGTCAGTTCATTAACGGCATTCTGGATGTTATGGCAAAGACGATGAAAGAGTCGGGAGCAATTAAAAAAAGCGGTCGGGGTTTGATTGACAATAAATAACAGCAGCCTAATATTATAGAGAGGAGGAATCACAGGGCTATCTTGAAATAAGGCCTTAAAAATCGTATCTTTGAATCCCTAAATTTTGAACTATGGGTAAAAAAAGTAGTAATGCATTAATGGCTTTTATTGCGGGAGCGGCAGCAGGAGCAATTTTGGGAGTTTTATATGCGCCCGATAAAGGATCCAATACACGTGAAAAACTTTCGTTTCAATTAGATAAATACAAAAAGACACTTGAGGATTTCCTGGCGGATATCGTATCGGGTAAGGAAACTCCGCTTACTACAGAAGCGAAATCGCAGGGTCAGAAGGTGGTTTCAGAGGCTCAGGATAAAGCGCAACGACTGCTGGATGACGTGGATGAGCTATTGGATCAGATTCGGGGAACCAAGAACAGTTAACGAATTGTTAACTAACGATCTTAATTTGGACAAATAGATAGGTCCCCTCTACTTTTGAAACGTGAAATAGAATAAATCAAAACCTGAAGAATACTATGAAAATTACATTCAAATTATTGTCGGCACTTGTGTTGGTAGTTGTTATAGCGAGTTGTAACGACCGTGCGGCTGAGAAGAGAATTGCTGAATTGGAAAGCCGTTTGGCCCAGATAGAAGGAAATAAAGGGACAACTACACCTACAGCCACGCCAGATGCAGCTCCTGCCGCAGAAGTAAAGCCTGAAGGCCCCCTACCGGTAGCTCAATTTGAGCGGGTAGAACACGATTTTGGTACCATTACCGAGGGTAAGAAGGTTTCTTATACGTATAAGCTAACTAATTCAGGAGAGGCACCCTTGATCATTCAAAGTGCACAACCCTCTTGCGGATGCACAGTACCAACCTACTCCCAGGAACCGATTCCTGTGGGTGGCACCGGTTATGTAACGGCTGAATTTGACACTAGCGGAAAACCCGGAATTAATAACAAGACAATTACTGTTACCGCCAACACGTGGCCAAAAGTTACCACCCTTCGCTTTAAGGCAATGGTAACCCCCGCTGCGGATGCAGGCGCCAATGGACCTGTAAAGTAAGGCCCCACCAATAACACCAAGCATCCCAAGCCTTAACTGGTTTGGGATGTTTCTTTTAATAGGTAACTTTGCAGCCCAAAATTTTATTTATGATTTACTCAATTTTATTGCAGGCACAGCCTGGTGGCGGAATGACAACCCAATTACTTTTTATGGGTGCCATTATAGCCGTATTTTATTTTTTCATGATCCGCCCACAGCAAAAAAAAGCGAAGGACCAGAAGAAATTTGTTGAAGAAATTAAAAGGGGGGATAACGTGGTGACCATTGGAGGTATGCATGGTCGCATTGCTGAAATAGAGGACGATACTTTCATTCTTGAAGTAGAGAGAGGGGGAAGAATAAAGTTTTCTAAATCATCTATCTCAATGGAGTCAACGAAAGCATTGGCGGGTAAAAAGCCGGCAACAGCGTAGTATTAGTTTCACCAATATCTCCTTAGGAACTTAATCCGTTGCGACTATGAACTTCCTTAGGGTATTAATAAATCTATTTCGATTTGACCGGGCTAACTGGCGGGCGGTTGCCTTGTGCATTCTGGCCGCCAGTGTTTTCTGGGTGTTTAATGCCTTCAACAAAAGTTATGCAACCAATATCCGTTTCCCGCTTCAATTCGATTACAATAGGGACAGATTTGTTCCCGTTGGTAGTTTGCCTAAAGAAATCACGATCAACGTAAGTGGTTATGGATGGGATTTGTTTCAGCGGAGTATTGGAATACGTCTTCCCAAACTTCAAATCCCATTAGACAGGCCTACAGAAGTTAAGAAGATTGTAGGTAGCACTTTACCACCCTTACTGAGCAATCAATTGGGCGGGCTTACTATTAACTTTGTGTTAAACGATACGCTCAGGATTCAAATAGATGAAAGGGACTCGCACAAATTTAAGATAACTCCAGACCTGAGTCTTATCTCCTTCAAAGAAGGGTATGCGCGAAATAGCCCGATTGTAATTCTCCCCGATTCGGTAACGCTGGAAGGGCCTAAGAGTCTGCTGCATAAACTTCCCGGTTCTATTGTTGTGCCGTTGCCTGAAGCAAGCCTCAACAAATCTTTTAGGCAGGAAATTGAAATTCAAGTTCCTGACGGAGAATCGTTAATCAAAAATCCACCGGTGGTTTCAATTATGTTTGATGTGGCGGCTGTTGAGATTGTTGAGAGAAAGATCGGAATTGCGTTTGCGAATGTACCGGTCGCTGTGAAAACAAGTTCATTAGACAGTGTAAAGATCAGGGTGCAGATTCCGAAAGATCAACTGCAAAACTTTGGATACGATGTAAGCCATACAAACGCCTTGTTGGATTTGAAAAGTAAACCTAAAGGCGTGTACAAAATTTATCCCACGGTGGTCGGGCTACCCAACTATGCTGAATTGATTTCTGTCGATTCCCTTTTAATCACATTCTGAGATAAGAACGTTTAAATTTTGAAATGCGTAAGCCATTACAAATAGGAATAACCGGGGGCATTGGAGCTGGGAAAAGCCTGGTTTGTAAAATCTTTGGAATCCTGGGTGTACCTGCATACGATGCCGACAGCCGAGCGAAAATTTTAATGACCACTGACGGAATATTGATCGATCTAATCAAAAAAGAATTCGGATCATTGTCCTACAATGCATCGGGTGGACTTAATCGTGCTTTCTTAAGTTCGGAGGTTTTTAACCAAAAGGAGAGATTGGAGCGTTTGAATTCCTTAGTTCACCCGCGGGTTGCCCTTGATTATGAAAAGTGGGTGGTTGATCATGCAGAGCATGTGTACGTAATTAAGGAGGCCGCGTTATTGTTTGAGTCTGGCTCGTACAAAGCCTTGGATCAAACAATCCTTGTAACCGCCCCTCCCGAAATTAGAATTAAAAGAGTTTTAGAAAGAGATAGTCACCGGACAAAAGCAGACGTGGAACGAATTATTCAAAATCAACTCCCGGAGACGGAAAAAGTAGGTAAGGCAAATCATATTATTCGTAATGACGACAGTGAACTGCTCGTGCCACGCATTCTTAAATTACACGAGCGGTTTAACACAATGAACTAAAAAACGTTTTTCTAACTTCCATTCATACATTTCTTTTATCAATGAAAAAGACCCTAATTACCGTTGGTATTGTTGCGGTTGTCATATTCCTGCTAGCCTTGCCAAAACTGAATTTGTTTAAGAAGGGTGAAGAAGCCCAGCAAGGGGCACCAGGATCCGGAGGCAATAGAGCGCTAACAGTTGATGCATTAGTCCTTAAACCCTCACATCTCGACAATAAGCTCAACGTAACAGGTTCGGTGTTAGCCAATGAATCGCTAGAACTTAAAAGTGAAGTTTCGGGCAAGATCACCTCGATCTCTTTTAGAGAAGGAAAGCAAGTAAAAAAAGGAGACTTACTGATTCAGACCGATGATGACGAAATCTTAGCTCAGCTAACCAAGCAGAAATATAACCGTAAGCTCAATGAAGACAATGAGTTTCGCCAGCGCAAACTTTTGGAAAAAGATGCCATTAGCCAGGAGGAATATGATAATGCCTTGAATCGGTTAAACACCACCGAGGCGGATATTCAGCTGCTTGAGACGCAGCTAAGCAAAACCCGAATTCGTGCACCCTTTGATGGTGTAATTGGTCTACGTTTCGTTAGCGAAGGCGCCTATATTTCTTCCAGCACAGTGATAGCCACCCTGTATAACATTTCGCCTGCTAAAATTGATTTTGCTATACCCGGTCGATACAGCACGCAAGTAGCTCCCGGAAAAAAAATTCGGTTCACCATTGAAAGTGATCTGAAAATTTATGAAGGGGAAGTATATGCAATTGAACCTCGCATTGACCCGGATACACGCACTTTAAAAATCAGGGCGCTTGCCGATAATAAAAATGGCAACCTACTGCCGGGTCAGTTTGTTAAAGTTGAGTTGATTCTGCAATCAAGTGAAAATGCTATTCTGGTGCCTACGGAAGCGGTTATTCCAGAGCAAGAGGGGAAGAAAGTATATGTTCTGGAGAACGGAAAAGCGAAAGAAGTAAAGGTTGAAACGGGGATTCGTACGGCAAACATGTTGGAGATCTTATCCGGGTTAAAACCAGGAGATACTTTACTGACTACAGGGATTTTACAATTGCGCGCGGGTATGGGCATTCAAATTTCAAAGTTGGATTAGGAGAGTCGTAAAAAATTAAAAAACAATATGGCAAGCTTATCAATAACAAGTATTAACAGACCAGTTTTGGCCATTGTCATGTCATTGGTCATTATCTTGTTTGGGGTAATTGGCTTTATGTTTTTGGGAGTCAGAGAATTTCCCAGCGTGGATCCTCCGGTAGTAACTGTTTCAACCAGTTATGTAGGGGCTAACTCCGATGTTATCGAATCTCAA
>JAEUUB010000109.1 GCA_016787745.1 Cyclobacteriaceae bacterium | reverse complement strand
ATTAAGGCTCATAAGAAAAAGAATAAGGCTTCAAATAGTTCCCTGAACGCACTACTTTGAATGGTTCATTTTTGAAAGATAGGCATTATAATTCTGAATCCTTGCCCGGCCTTCATATTGTTGATAAAAGGCAAGTAATTTGTTTGAATTAGGAGATTTAGAATTCAGCAATAACCGTTTTACCACCCCGGGTAATGTCGCCAACCTTAACAGATACCTTGGCGGTTAAGGGTAAAAATATATCGACACGCGACCCGAATTTGATAAACCCAAACTCATCGCCTTGTTGAAGCGGCTGTCCTTCTTTTACATACCATTTAATTCTTCGGGCTAGGGCTCCGGCAATTTGTCTGAATAGTATTTCAGTACCATTATTCATTTTTGCTACAAGCGTGGTGCGTTCGTTTTCTGTGCTTGATTTGGGATGCCAGGCCACCAGGTATTTTCCAGGGTGATATTTTGCATAGGAGATCGTACCTGACACCGGCATGCGATTTACATGCACGTTAACGGGCGACATGAAAATGGAAATTTGTTTTCTGTTTGACTTCAGATATTCGGGTTCGAGAGTTTCTTCAATTACTACCACTTTACCATCGGCAGGAGCTAAAACCTGATTTTCATTTTTCTTAATCTGAAAAATAGGAATTCTAAAAAACTGAAGGATAATTAGATAAAAGACAACACTTGCTCCAATCAAAATGTTGTGAACGACTATTTGCGTTGGGAAAAAATTCACTACGGCCCAATTAAGCCCAAATAGAACTATCAGTAAAACAAATAATAAAGTACGGCCCTCCTTGTGAATCGTCATGGTTTAAACTCAGGATTTTGAATTTGCAAAGTTCAGCATTTTATCCTGTAATCCTGCGGATAAGTGGCACAAAGTCGTTTGGGTGTAAATTTTTTCTCGTTCCGTGCGGTTTCCGCGCGGCTGCGGAAATTTAATACCCGCCCCTGAATTTGTACGTTTTAGCAACTTTATCAATAGCCACCATATAAGCCGCTATACGCAACGATACGTTATACTGAACCGAAGTTTTATGAACGTTGTTAAACGCATCCTTCATAATCCGATCACTCCTGCGATTTACGCGCTCCGCGGTCCATTTATATCCTAAGCGATTTTGCACCCACTCAAAATAGGAAACGGTAACACCACCAGCATTGGCCAGGATGTCGGGGACAACGCTTATTCCTTTTTCATAAATGATGCTATCCGCTTTTGACGAGGTGGGACCATTGGCGCCCTCTACAATTAACTTCGCCTGAATTTTTCCAGCGTTGCTGCTGGTAATTACGTCTTCCGTAGCGGCAGGCACCAATACATCCACAGGCAGTGTTAAAAGATCAGCGCCATTTATTTTTTGAACTTCGGCATATCCCTCTAACGAACTTTTGTTTTTATCGCGGTAAGCAATAGCGCCATCAATATCAATTCCGTTTTCATTGTAGTAGGCTCCAGAAATATCACTTACAGCCACCACTTTCAAACCACGCTCGGCAAGGAGCCGTGCCGCCCAAGAACCCACATTTCCAAAACCTTGCACGGCACATGTTGCTTTGTATGGATTGATTTTTAATTTCTCCATCGCGGCCAAAGCCGAAACCATTACCCCACGACCGGTGGCTTCGGTCCTTCCCAGCGATCCACCCATTACAATGGGTTTTCCGGTAACCACAGCCGAAACGGTCATGCCTTTATTTCTTGAATATTGATCCATCAGCCAGGCCATCTCGCGCGGACCAGTACCCATGTCAGGGGCCGGGATATCCTGATCGGGGCCAAAAACATCGATGAGCGCTTGCGTATAAGAGCGCATTAAACGTTCAATCTCTCCGGCACTCATCTCTCGGGGGTTGCAGGTTACACCCCCCTTACCGCCTCCATAGGGGATATCGACTACT
>JAEUUB010000047.1 GCA_016787745.1 Cyclobacteriaceae bacterium | reverse complement strand
TCGTGTGTGTGATTCACTTTTGATGAGTAGTTGAATTTTCCTTGTTCAATATCGCGACCAATTTGTTTATACGCATCCCGAAAGGGAACACCAGACAACACAAGTTTATTCACCTCTTCAACACTAAACAGGAATTTATACTTTTCATCTTCCAGAATATTTTCCTTTACCACGATTGCTGAAAGCATGAGGTGTGTCATTTGAAGACACCCCTTCAACGATGTAATGGCTGGAAAAAGTTTTTCTTTCAGAAGTTGTAAATCCCGATGATATCCCGATGGTAAATTCGAGGTTAACAACGTAAGTTCATTGGGTAATGCCTGTAGTGCATTGCACTTCGCACGGATTAATTCAAATACATCCGGGTTCTTTTTGTGTGGCATAATGCTTGAACCCGTGGTTAATTCCTCCGGAAAAGAGATGAACGCAAAGTTCTGATTTAGAAACAAGGTTGCATCCATCGCCAGTTTGCCAATAGTTGCAGCCACATTGCTCATGGCTTGTGCAAGGATGCGTTCTGTTTTACCACGCCCCATTTGAGCATACACCACATTGTAGTTCAAATCATTGAATCCAAGTAATTGTGTAGTGAACGTTCGGTTAAGCGGGAAAGATGATCCATAGCCAGCAGCCGAACCCAACGGATTTTTATTTACCACTTGATACGCTGCCTGCAACATGATTAAATCATCAACCAGACTTTCTGCATACGCGCCTAACCATAACCCAAAAGACGAAGGCATGGCAAGTTGCAAATGCGTATAGCCGGGGAGTAATTTTCCTTTATGTTCTTCACTCTTACTAATAAGAAGCTCAAAGAGTGGCTGAATGCTTCTGGTTATTTCTTCAATTTCGTTGCGTAGATATAATTTAATGTCTACCAAAACCTGATCGTTGCGCGAACGCCCACTGTGAATTTTCTTTCCTGCTTCACCGAGCTTCTTTGTTAGAAGCAATTCAACTTGTGAGTGAATGTCTTCAACATCGCTTTCAATTTTAAAATCACCCGCTTCAATTTGAGCGTAGATGCTTTTGAGTTCCTTGCTAAGCGTATTTAACTCTTCCTTGGTAAGCAGACCAATAGATTCCAGCATCGTAATGTGTGCTAATGATCCAAGCACATCGAAAGGAGCCAGGTTCATATCCAACTCCCGATCCTGACCTGTGGTGAAGTCGGTGACTATTTTTAAAGAATCTTTATCCTTTGTCCAGAGTTTCATTTTTGATTACATGTTTCCGGTTACTTGTTGCAAGAATTTTTACTTCGAATAATCATTTAAATTTTGTTCAGCCCATTGAATAAATTTGTTAACTTTTCTACTCAGCAATTCATATGCATCTTTTAATTGCTCGAAATTATTTTTGTCTTTTAACGACTCAGTTTCAAACAAGAACTCAAGATGAAGAATTGTTTCATCGCATTCAGCTTGAGAATACACAAGATACTTAATAAAATCAGCTTTGTATCTTCTTCTACCATAACCTTCAACA
>JAEUUB010000042.1 GCA_016787745.1 Cyclobacteriaceae bacterium | reverse complement strand
GGTGAGTGAGTTACCATTACAATGGTAGTGCCTTCTTCATTCAATTGAGAAAGTAACTTCATTACTTCTTCTCCATTGGCCGAATCGAGGTTACCCGTTGGTTCATCCGCCAGAATCACTTTGGGTTTAGCAACAATGGCTCGTGAAATTGCAACACGCTGTTGCTGTCCGCCCGACAACTGCTGCGGAAAGTGATTTCTTCTGTGCATGATATTCATGCGTTCCAGTACTTCCTCAACACGCCTTTTGCGTTCATCGGAGGGTACCTTTAAGTATAACAACGGAAGTTCTACGTTTTCAAAAACGGTTAACTCATCAATCAGGTTAAAGCTTTGGAAAACAAAGCCAATGGAACCTTTGCGCAATTGCGCACGCTGGCGTTCCGAGTATTTTGCTACCTCGTGTTCGCCAAAGTGATATTCCCCTCCCGATGGATTATCGAGCAATCCCAGAATGTTAAGTAAAGTAGACTTACCGCAACCGGATGGCCCCATAATAGCAACAAACTCACCATCCTTGATTTCAAGATTGATGCTATTCAATGCGGTAGTTTCTACTTCTTCCGTTGTATAAACTTTTTCTAAGTTCTTTAATTTGATCATGGCCTATGCAGTTTAGTGTTAGATGTAGTGTATTGAATTATAGTTTTATTAAATACTTTATTTCTTTCCAAAGGTTACCGATTCATTTTCATTTCTATTAGACGCCTTTATCTTGAAATAGTTGCACAAAGTCTGTAAAGACGTCAAGATTTTCTCTAATTGAGAATCAATACTTCGTTGTTGCCAAAATTCTCGTACGATGAAGTAATGACCCGATCGCCCGGCTGAAGACCTTCCAACACTTCGAAATTCTCTGTATTCTTACGGCCAAGCTTAATATTCCTGCGCACTGCCTTATTATCACTATCCAGCACAAATACCCAGTTTCCTCCGGTATCCTTATAAAATCCACCCACAGGCAACAGCAACTCTTCCGATGCCTGGCCTAACTCAATGCGTAACCGTAAGGATTGACCTCTTCGGATGTCGTTGGGGGTTTCGCCATCGAAATCCATGTCTACCTCAAACCTGCCGTTTTGTATAGTTGGATAAATGTAGGTAATAACCAATCTATAGTCTTTGCCGGCATACGTAGTGGTGGAAGGCAGACCCACCGAAATTTTTGGATAATACAATTCGTCAATGGGCACCCGTACTTTATACGCCCCCACAATATCCACCTGACCTAACCGCTGACCCTGGCTTACCGCTTGTCCGATCTCCCAGTGTGGCGTTGAGAGTTGTCCGTCTATCGGTGCACGGATGATCAGGTTATCCAAAATCTTAGATAAGCCATTTAAGCTGACCATCATTTTTTGCTCAGATTCGGCCGTGAATTTCAATTGGCGAATACGGTCAATAGAGTCAGCGCGATAGGCTGCATACGTAATTTTTCTTCGCTCCAGATTGTAATTGTAGTTTGCCTCAGTTTGTTCAAACTCTTGTTTGGCTATCAACTTTTTTTCGTATAACTGTTTTTGTCGCCTGTATTGAGGCTCCAATATTTGCAACTGGTTTTCAATGAGCGCCAGTTGCTGTTGTTGCTCCAGGTCATTCCGCATAATCTGCAATTTGGTTTCGCGGGCCCGGTTAATACTTTCGTTGAAAGAAGCTTCCTGTTGTAACACAGTAAGTTCGCGGTTAAGGTTGGTGAGTTCCAAAATCACATCTCCCTTCTTCAACATCTTTCCGCTTTCGCTAACGATGCTTTTAATATTTCCCCCTTCAATAGCATCCAGATAAACGGTGCGGGCCGGCTCTACCGTACCTGTTTGAGGAATAAATTCTTTGAACTCACCGCGTTGCACGGTTGAGATAGTAAGTTTGTCTTTATCTGTTTTAAAAGTTGATCTGCGATCAGCAAAAATAAATTGATAGGTAATGAAAAAGACCAATAGGGCGATTCCGCCATACGTTGCAATTTTTTTCAGGGTCCAGTTCTTTTTAGCAATCTTCTTGTCCATGGGTCCGTATAACTCGGGTAAAATGTATGAATTCTAAAATCTTCTCTGCACTTGCCAACAAGCGTGCCAACGGGAATAGCATTATAAAAGGTGCATTTTCGAGGAAATTATTATTATTCAGAGTTCACATGTGAACGTATCTGTCCGATTGCGGACAAGAATACTTACCTTTGAACCCGGCAACTTGCGAACTGGCTCAAATTAAGGGTATCACTAATCCGGTACTAATATTGCCCACTTGCGGAACAAGCATAAAAAAATAGAACGCACATGGCTGAATCCAAACATGGCAAAATTCTGATCGTTGATGACAACGAAGATCTCCTGAAGGCGGCAAAAATGTATCTGAAACGTCATGTCGCGCAGGTCGACATTGAGAAAAATCCTGAGGCCATACCTACCCTTATGGGCAATGAAGATTACGATGTAATCTTATTGGACATGAACTTCACCAAGGATGTAAGCAGCGGCAGCGAAGGGTATTATTGGCTTGAGCGGATCCTAAACATAGATCCTTCGGCTGTGGTGGTACTAATCACCGCCTATGGCGATGTTCAAATGGCGGTAAAAGCCATTAAGGCCGGAGCCACCGACTTTGTTTTAAAACCCTGGGAGAATGAAAAACTTTTAGCCACTCTCTACTCTTCCATGCGACTGCGTGAATCGCGCGATCAGGTTCAATCTCTTAAAATCAAAAATGAGGAGATTAACCAATCGATAAACGAAAAATACAGCGACATCATCGGCCAGAGCCAGATCATGCAACGGATTTTTCAAACGATCGAGCGAGTGGCTCATACGGATGCCAATGTATTGATTCTGGGTGAAAACGGAACCGGAAAAGAATTGATTGCCCGCGCCATCCACAGAAACTCGGCCCGTAAAAATGAATCGTTTGTAAGTGTGGATTTAGGATCGATTACAGAAACTTTGTTTGAAAGCGAACTCTTCGGCCATAAGAAAGGGTCGTTTACGGATGCCAAAGAAGACCGGGCCGGTCGGTTTGAATTGGCCAATCAGGGTTCGTTATTTCTTGATGAGATTGGGAATCTTTCCATGCCCCTGCAAGCAAAACTGCTTACGGCCATTCAAAACAAAAAGGTAAACCGGGTGGGTTCTAACAAAGAAACACACATAGACCTGCGTTTAATTTGCGCCACCAATTTGCCACTCTATGAAATGGTGAAAGAAAATCGCTTTCGGCAGGATTTACTGTATCGAATTAACACTATCGAAATAGAAATTCCTCCTCTGCGCGATCGGGTGGAAGATATTCCGTTGCTGGCATATCACTTCCTAAAACTGTATGCGTCCCGCTACGGAAAAAATATTTCCAAAATCAGTGAAGGTGCCATGACGCGAATGACCAAACATCCATGGCCAGGTAATATTCGTGAACTTCAACACTCGTTGGAACGAGCCATCATTTTAAGCAACTCTTCGGTTCTACAACCCGAAGACTTTAATTTTGCGGCTCCGGTAGCCAAAGAAGCCGACCAACAAATAAATCTCGATCAATTTAATCTCGATGAGGTTGAAAAGCTCTTGATCCGCAAGGTCCTTAAAAAGTACAATGGCAACATTACACAAGCCGCTGCGGAGTTAGGCCTAACCCGATCCTCGCTGTACCGAAGATTAGAAAAGCACGGACTTTAAATGGTAGTACAATCCACAAAATCCGGTATACGCTATGTTCAATGACTTTCGATTTCGGGTTGCTTTTAGAGTGACCTTGCTTGGACTGGTAATGGCTTTACTGGTATATATGGTTGGTCAGCCTAATATGGTTTTTGCCGCTGCTTTAACCGTCCTGATTATCGTTGGTCAGTTTGTTGAACTGTATCGGTTTACCTCTCAAACAAATCGCAAGCTAACCCGGTTTTTAGAATCGGTAAAATATTCCGATTTTATTTCGGGTTTTGCCAATGACAATAAACTTGGCAAAAGTTTTCGCGAATTAAATACAGCTTTTAATGAAGTACTTGAGGCCTTTAGAAAAGCAAGGTCTGAAAAAGAGGAACACTGGCAATATCTCAATACAATCGTTCAGCAGGTACGCACAGGAATTATTTCATTTGATACTGAAGGGAATGTGCAATTGATGAATCCGAATGCCAAGCGCTATATCGGCATCGCCAACCTAAAAAACATACATGAGCTGGAAACGCAAAACAGAAGAATGTTTGAAGCGCTCACGAGTGTAGAGTCGGGGAAAAGTACGCTTTATAAGGAAGGGCATGAGTATTTGCTTACCCTGCAGGCAACGGAATTACGAATTCGCGGGAACACGGTTAAATTGGTTACCCTGCAGAACATCCAAACAGAACTTCAAAAGCAGGAATTAGAATCGTGGCAAAACCTTACCCGTGTGTTGCGGCATGAAATCATGAATTCCATAACCCCTATCTCTTCCCTTACTTCCACCTTACGGGAAATTTTAGAACTGGATTTAATTCGAAAAGAAAATACGTATGAACTTAAAGCGGAGGGTGCTGATGATTTGCGGGAAGGATTAAATACAATTGAAAACCGGAGCAAAGGACTGATTAAATTTATTGATGCCTACCGCGAATACACCTCTGTTCCGCAACCAAAAATAGCAACCGTTCTAGTAAAGGATTTATTTGAAAAAGTCGCTCAGTTGTTAAAGCAGGAACTTAAAAAAACGAACATTCATTTTACTTATACCTGCGAATCGGAATACCTCGCCATACAAGCCGATGCAGAAATGATAGAGCAGGTATTAATTAATCTGATTAAAAATGCGATTGAAGCACTTGAAGACACGCAACATCCCCGAATTGAATTAGTAGGCCGTTACGAGTATAATGCCGTACTTATTGAAGTAATTGATAATGGACCAGGTATTATCTCAGAAGCAATTGAACGAATCTTCATTCCATTCTTCACCACAAAAAAAACCGGTTCAGGAATTGGCCTTGCCTTATCGCGTCAAATCATGCAAATGCATAATGGATCTCTATCCGTAAAATCTGAATTGGACGTAAAGACCGTTTTCACGCTGAGTTTCTGAAAAGGTACAGCCTAATCTAAATACTCGTCCCACTCGGTTTGTTGAATATTACCATCGCGCAGGAAGAGTGCATACGAAGGCTTATAAGGTTTCCGCTTTAAAATCATTTGCGCTTCCTCCGGAGTATAATCTCCTTTTTTTGCATTGCAACGTTTACAGGCTGTAACGAGATTAATCCAGGTGTGCGCCCCTCCTTTGGAACTGGGTACCACGTGATCAAGAGTCAAATCTCTGCGTGTTCCGCAATACTGGCATTCGAAATTGTCTCGCTTAAAAACATTTTGGCGCGTTAGGCTAACCCCTTTGTACGGAGCATTAACGTATCGGTTTAACCGGATTACCGATGGCATAGGAAACGATTGGGTCACTGAGTTTATGCGATAGCCGTTGGCAGGGCGCACTAATTCGCTTTTGTTCAAATAAACTAAAACAAAGGCGCGTTGCACGGAACAAACCATGAGCGGACTGGAATCCTGATTTAACACCAAAACCCTACTGTTCATAATCTGAAAGATAACCCCAAAGTTTGGGTTTATCAAAATAACAAACAGTTCAATCCCCCGGTTGGTTTAGCTTAGCAGCACCAAAATTTATAAAGAAAAAAATCGAATCAGGCTACAAGGGGGCCAAAAATCTCCTTATCTCAATCAGCGAATGGGTATAAATTTTTGTGTCTGGGCGTAAAATCCCCTCTTCATGCAAATGGTCTATTCGTACTTTGCCATCCGCATGAATGATCTTTTGATCATCCAGGATAATGCCCGCATGCAGATTGTTTTTCCCATGGCCTTTTAAGAAAGCAACATCCCCCGGATGCGACTCCTCCAAAGAGTCAACTTTTTTACCTTCCAGAATTTGCCGGTCGAGCGTCCGGGGTAAAATAGTACCCGAGATTTTAAAAACCATTTGGATAAACCCGGCCGCATCCACCCCGAAAGGATTTTTACCGCCCGCCAGGTAAGGGGCATTCAAATATTTTAGTGCGACAGATTTAACAAACTCGGCTTCTCGCTTTTGCCCCAGACTTTTCGATTCGCCATTAAACGCAAATTGCTCTTCCAATTTAAATAGTTCCGAGTTGGAAATAGGAACGATACTCCCGATTAAAATAGTAACCGGGCTTTTCTTAAAAAGAAGACCACACGTTAAATCCGTAGTAATCTTAAAATTGGCGTTGTTGATTTGTTCAAAATACTCGAAGGTAATTCCATGATGTTGTTCTGCATCAATCCAACCCTCTGAGCCATCAAAATGAATCCTGATGTAAATCCAGTTTTTTGTATCCGGTACATCCAATACTTCGTAATGATCGCCAAATAATAATTGTGTTACCAGAGGAGCATACTCCTGCGGGGCCTGACGAACTGACACCAAAGACAATCTACAAACTCCGTAACCAAGAATCTCCATGCAAATACAATTAACCGATTTTTATTCTGCTCAGCTCTCTTTTTATATCCCGCTCTTTAATACCTTCTCGTTTATCATGCGTTTTCTTTCCCCGGGCCAGCGCAATTTCTAATTTAGCCAAACCCCTTTCATTAATGAATATTCTGGTTGGAATCAACGCCAATCCCTTTTCCTCAACTTTTGATTCCAGTTTTTTCAATTCCGATTTCTTCATTAAAAGTTTTCGCTCACGGGCCGCTTCGTGATTATAATGTGTGCCCTGCGCATACGGAGTTATATTTATCCCTTTCGCATAGAGCTCTCCGTTGCTAAAGTAACAATACCCGTCTTGTAAATTTATCTTTCCTTCCCGAATCGATTTAATTTCCGTTCCGCGTAATACTAATCCCGCAATATATTTATCCAGCAACTCGTACTGAAACGTAGCCTGTCTATTGCGAATACTTATTGTATCGGAAAATCGCTTTTCTGCCATGGGTACCTTACCGTGTGTTATACAAAGTTTGAAGCCGGCCTAACGTCAGCATCTTCTGTCCTGTCTTGCCCTTTGCAATCAACTTGCCATTACAGGCCGCTTCAATAACGCAAATTAATTCATTGCCCCTAATTGTTTCAATAGTAGCCGTTATAACTACTTCATCACCTACCCGGGCAGGGCTTTTATGTTCAATACTTAAAAATGTACCGACCCCTTCTTCCTCTATATCTCTCATTTCCAGAAAAAACAATCTTGATGACCACTCAAAATCGCGAGCCATAGCAAAGGTAGAATAAACAGGATGCAAAACCTCTCCGTGAAATGCAGCCACATCGGCAGCCTCTACCTTTTTACGATACACTTTCTGATCGCCCGGCTTAAAAATCATTTTCATCTTACTCTCCTATTTGCAGGTTAGCCAGAGGCGCAACATCCAGGGTGCTGAATTCGTTTTGCAAAAACTTGTAATGTGCTGCAATGGCTATCATCGCTGCGTTGTCTGTACAGTATTGAAACTCAGGAATAAACGAAGTCCATCCAAATTTCTGTGCATGCGCAACCAGTGATTTTCTAAGCTCGGAATTTGCCGCCACACCGCCTGCAATGGCAACCTGCTTAATGCCTGTTTGGTCGCATGCCTGCTTTACTCTTTGCATCAACATAGAAATTAAATGCCGTTGCAAACTGGCACATATATCATTCCGATGCTCTTCAATAAAATTTGGATTTGCCTTGCTGTTGTCCCTGAGAAAATACAGAAAGGCAGTCTTAATTCCACTGAAAGAAAAATCAAGACCCGGCACGGAAGTATTTGGAAATTGAAAAGCCATCGCATTCCCTGACTGCGCATACCGATCGATCAAAGGGCCACCCGGATAGGGAAAGCCCATCAGTTTAGCGGCCTTGTCAAAAGCTTCTCCCACGGCATCATCGCGGGTTTCTCCCAATATATCCATAGTAAGATGATCTTTAACATGAATGAGTTGGGTATGGCCACCGCTCACCGTTAAACAAAGGAAAGGAAAGGATGGGTTACTTTCCCCAATGAAATGCGCAAGCACATGCGCCTCCATGTGGTTAACTTCAATGAGCGGTATTCCCAAAGCAACGGCCATTCCTTTGGCAAAAGAAACACCTACCAACAAAGCACCTAATAAGCCCGGCCCGCGCGTAAAGGCGATTGCACTTAAATCCTCCGGAGAAATACCCGAAGATACCATCGCTTCGTTAACAACATGTAGGATTTGTTTTTGATGAGCCCTGGAGGCCAACTCGGGTACCACGCCACCATATTTATGGTGTACTGTTTGTGAGGCAATTACATTATTAAGTACCTTGCCATGTTGTATAACCGAAGCAGAAGTTTCATCACAGGAGGACTCGATAGCAAGAATTATGGGATGCATTTTTAGCAAATGAAACTGCAAGTTATCAAAATTCGTGTTTTAAACTGGGTAAAAAAGATTCTGTTATACGGAGCCTACTTTACTCTTGTGTTTTTAATATTGAGTTTTGGTCTGCTCCAGATTCCTTCTGTTCAAAAAAGTCTGGTTAGCCGGATAACTTCCCGTTTCTCTCAGGTTTCGGGATTCGAGGTCTCCTACGATCAAATATATCTGATCTGGTATGATCGGCTCGAGATTGACGGTCTGGTAATTAAAGATCCGGTGCAAAATAAAATGATTGAAGCCGGGAAACTCCATGTTAACTTCAGCCTAACATCATTACTAAAAAATAACGATGTAACCCTGGATGGTGTAATCCTGGAAAGAGGTAGCGTTAATCTCGTGAAAATAATGCAATCCGATTCATCGCGGGATTTGAATATCAACCAGTTTATTTCAGAGATAAATAAACAAATTTCATCAGGAACGGGGCAAGGCAAATCCCCTAAGATAAATATCGGAGAGATTGTCATTCACCAGGCTGAATTCAGATTGCATGATCCGCTGAAGGATTCTATACGCAAGGCTTTTGACTACAACCACATATTCCTTGGAATCAATGAAGCCGAAGCCAGCAACTTTCAGATTATTGGAGATACCATACAATTCAATGTAAATACGCTGATTGCGGAAGAAAAAAATTGCAACCTTCCGGTTCATAATCTCAAAACCTATTTTCGGCTGTCTCAAAATTCTTTGGAGTTTCTGGGATTGAATGCACGTGTAGGGGAAAGCCTGATTTCAGACACAATTATTTTTAAGTATAAAAGTCTGGTTGATCTGAATGATTTTAATAACCAGGTTTCGATGAAAGTGCAATTACGCAATACCGCTATTCATCCACAGGATTTAGTTCTGTTTACACCGGGCCTAAAAGCCCTGCCGGAAACCCTTTATCTTAGTGGAGACATCAGTGGAAAAGTCTCCCGCTTTTCGTATCAAAATATGGATGTTGCCATTGGCCGCACAAAGATCAAGGGAAAGTTACAGTTGGACGGACTACCGTATGTAAATGAAACATTCATCAATCTGGATGTAAAAGAAGGCGATATCGATATCCGGGACCTGGGCTTTCTTTTTCCAAATAATATTAACAATCGCCTTTCTGTTTTCGACAAATTTAGACTTGTTGGAAAGTTTACCGGTTTTATCAATGATTTTGTAGCAAATGGGGATTTTCGCGGTCCGTTTGGACGAATCCGATCTGACATCAATTTAAAAATTGATCCAACGCACCTGGATCAATCCACGTATAGCGGAAATCTTAACCTTGATAATTTTGATCTGGGAATTGCCTTCAATGACACTTCGCGTTTTAAGAAGGTAAGTTTACTTGGTAAAATTACTGGCAAAGGACTTACCCAAGAAACCGCTGACTTTCAGTTAACTGGAAGAATAAATTCTATTGGAATTCTTAAGTACACGTATATCAATATCACAACCGATGCCCGTTTTGCAAAAGAGTTATTTAATGGCACCCTTACCGTTGAAGATCCTAACGTAAAGCTACAGGCTAATGGATCTATCAATATCCGTAAAGGACAGGAACTGGTAAATATAAAAGCGAACTTAGATACGCTATTTACACAACGGCTAGGGCTCACCAAGGAACATCTTTTTATCAGCTCGGGTGTTGATATTAATACGCAGGGACTTACTCTGGATAGTCTGTTTGGAAATGTAACCTTGCATAATTCCTTTATAGAGTATAAAGACCAGGATCTTGTCTTTGACACCATTTTTATAAGTTCTTATCTAAAGGACAATCGACACAATCTTGTGCTTCGAAGTGACTACGCCAATGCAGAGTTGACCGGCAATTTCTATTACTCTACGCTCTTTAAAGATTTGCAGCGCTTAACCCACGAGCTTTCTCTAAACATAAAAAACAATAAAGAAGACTTAATTAATTACTATGCTACCAAAAAAGCTGAAACCCAGGAGTACCAGGCAAAGTTTACTATTAATCTTATTGATATAAATCCCATATTAACCTTAACCAAACTTAGTTTCAGATTATCGGGTGAAACGGATATAGAAGGATCGTTTACAAACGGATTTACCTCGCGGCTGCAAGCCTTTACCAAAATAGACACTCTGGTAGTGGCGGGAAAAAGAATCATCGACACGGAAATAGAGTTCTCGGGATCCAAAATTCGCGACAGCACCCGGGTGTTAGCGGTGTTGTCGGTAAATTCTCAACGGCAGGAAATTGCCCCCGCGTTTGTCACAAAAAATCTTTTTTCAGAGGCTGTATGGGATGAGGACCACATTGATCTTACTGTAGATTTCGATCAGGAAGGAACCAGCAATTACGTGCGGTTGCAATCAGAAATTGACTTTCACACGGACAGTACACGTATCAAGCTTCTTCCTTCGCGCTTTCAAATTCTTGATAAGGAATGGCGCGTAAGTAATAATAACTATGCTTTAATGAAAGGTCAGGAATGGATAATCCGAAACCTGAACATTTTTAATGGGAACGAGTCGTTTTTGCTGGATGGTCGTCTCTCGTCCGATCCTCAACAAACCCTGACCTTATTATTGACCGACCTCGACTTAAGCATCTTAAACGCCATCAGCAGTTCATCTCTAAGTGGAATCGTTAACGGAAAAGCGGAAGTAAAAGACATTTATCAAAACGTATATCTTCAGAACAACATCAACATCAAAAACCTGGTGGTGGATAAATTTCTGGTAGGCGATTTGGTAGGCATTAACGACTGGAATCAAGAGAAGAAACAGTTTGATATCAATTTAACCATTGATCGTTTAAACAAACGAACGCTAAGCCTTGCTGGTTTCTACCTGCCCTCCGAAAGTAAAAGTCCGCTTCAGCTAACCGCTAAACTGGAAGAAACTAATATAAAAATTATAGAACCTTTTTTGAAAGGGATTTTTTCTCAAATGGACGGAACCCTTTCTGGCTTATATGAAATTAAAGGAACATTCACACAACCCTTAATTAATGGAGAAGGAAAAATCAACGAGGGGAAAATAATGGTGGATTATCTAAAGGCCCGCTACACATTTAATGGCACGTTAGCTATTACACCAAACCAAATAATTTTTAAAGACTTTACGCTTTATGATGGCCTTCGCAACCAAGGTTCGCTGGACGGCTATCTGACGCATCGCAACTATTCGAGATTTCGGATAAACCTTGACGCAGCTTTTACTAATTTTCAAATCCTCAATACAACTTCAAAAGATAACAGTTTGTTTTACGGCCAGGCCTACGGTAGCGGAAATCTCAACATGTTTGGTCCGCTCGCCAATATAAAAATCTCCGCTACCGCACAAACCTCAAAAAACACGAGAATTTTTATTCCGATCAGCGGAAGTGAATCGACCGAAAAAAGTGATTTTATCAGCTTTGTCAGCTTCAATGATTCGACTTATCAAGCCAAGAAGAAAGAGGTTAAAAAAACAAGTGACGAACCCAGTGGTATCGTGCTTGATTTAAATCTGGACATTACTCCCGATGCCTACACTGAAATTATTTTTGATATCAAGGCGGGTGACATTGTGCGCGGCTATGGTAACGGGGATATTAAATTGCAAATTGATACCAAGGGTGAATTCAATATGTTCGGTCTTTACGAATTCGAGCAAGGGTACTATAATTTCACCTTATACGATCTTATTAACAAAGAGTTTAGAATCAACAAAGGCAGCCGAATAAGTTGGTATGGCGATCCCTATGCCGGAATCCTCAACTTAACAGCCAGCTATCGGCAGATGGCTTCTTTAGGTCCTATCTTACCTAATCAGAACGAAGAGTTGATTTCATCCCCCCAGATAAGAAGAAAATATCCGGTAGAGGTTCAACTCAAATTAGACGGCCCCATGCTTTCGCCCGAAATCGTATTTGACATTGTTGCCAACGATCTGCCCGACAACGTTACTTTGGATGATGGCTCTATAGTGCAACTCGATTTTTACTTCAAGGCTTTTAAGGCCAAACTCGATGAGCAGGAATTACATCGGCAGGTATTTAGTTTACTTATCTTACGAAGATTTTCTCCCCCGGATGCTTTCAGTACCAGCGGTTCCATTTCGAATAGCGTAAGCGAGCTATTATCTAACCAATTGAGTTACTGGCTTACCCAGGTGGATCAAAATCTGGAAATAGATTTGGATTTAGGCTCGCTTGATCCAGAAGCATTTAACACCTTTCAGTTGCGATTATCCTACTCTTTTTTAAATGGTCGGTTGCGCGTAACCCGTGACGGTACATTTTCAAACCAATACGATCAATCCGAACTTGCCAATATGCTGGGCGACTGGACGATTGACTATGTACTTACACCCGATGGAAAATTTAAAGTGAAAATGTATAGTCGTTCAAATTATAATTCCATCAATAGCTCTCTGGGAACTCAAACAGCTATTACCACCGGTGTAAGCTTATTGCACACTCAGAATTTCAATCAATTCAGCGAACTTCTACAGAAGAGTCACGAAAAAAGAAGAAAAGAAGTGGAAGCGGATCCATCGAATGAAGAAGCAATCCTGGAAAAAGATGGAACCCCTTAGACTTTTGAGGATTATTTTTTTTCTCACCCTCCTTTGCCTGGTGCAACCGGTTTGTCGCGCACAAAACATCGACACCCTTTCTCAAATCAATTCCAACCGTTTGAAAATTGTTGTGATTGGTTCCACCCTGGCTTATACGGGCACCATGATTGGCCTAAGTTCTGTTTGGTATAGTCAATACGACAAACAAGATTTTCAATTTTTTAATGACGCTGGCGAGTGGAAACAAGTGGATAAGGTGGGACACTTTTACTCCGCCTTTCAATTATCCTCGATAAGTTCTCATTCATTACAATGGAGTGGAGTTTCAAAAAAAAAATCAGACTGGATTGGCGCACTTACGGGGTTCGCGGTCATTTCTTCCATTGAGGTGCTCGATGGTTTTTCTGCCGGGTACGGAGCTTCGGTTAGCGATTTGGCAGCAAATGCAATAGGGGCCGGATTTTTCATTGGCCAGCAAGCCTTATGGAAGCAGATTAAAATCTATCCAAAATTTTCATTTCATAAAACAGGATATGCAGCTCAAAGACCCGAAACACTGGGAGCCACGCACCTTGAGCAAATAATTAAAGATTATAATGGCCAGACATACTGGTTGTCAACCGATATGGATAAATTCCTGAAATTTCCGAAATGGTTGAATTTTTCAATTGGCTATGGGGCGGAAGACATGTTGTACGCAAATGATGAGGACAACCTGCAAAATAATCTAAATCCGTATCGCCAATTTTACTTTGGATTGGACTTTGATTTAACCGCTATAAAATCCAGATCAAAGTTTGTTAAGGGGCTGATCTACTTTGCCAACATGGTGAAACTACCGGCTCCCACCCTCGAGATATCCAACGGAAAAGTGAAAGGCTACCTCTTTTATTATTAAGTACGCATTCATTATTCAGAGTCTTTTACTAACTTCGACAACCTAAACCCCACACGTATGGATTTAACTGCTTTTATGAAAGCGTATGCCGACCAGATTGGTGGTCAGTATACAGAATATGATTCAACCCAGTCGATCATTATAATTCCTGTTGCGGGCAATCGGTTTCAAACCGTTATTGGAACAATCAGAAAAAATGAGCTGTATAACCGAAGTTTAGTTACTTTAAACTCCAAAGTTTGCACCGTTAATTCGGGCATAGAATACAAAATGCTTCTTGAACAAACGGCTTTCTTTAACTACTGCCGTTTTATTATTTCCGAAAATTATCTGCAGGTGGAAGCCGTTGCGCCACTCGATACCCTGAATGAAAACACATTGAAGGAAATGCTTCAGGAAGTGGCCAATCTTGCTGATCAATACGAATTAAAGCTTACCGATTCGGATATCCATTAATCCTCTTTCTCAGTTTAAGTGCGTAAATTTGCTCCAATGCAAGCCGGCTTATCGCCCTGACGTTTTTCGTCAAGGAGGAAAGTCCGGGCAACAAAGAGCATCGTACTTCCTAACAGGAAGGGACTGGCGGAAACGTTAGTCACAGAAAGTGCCACAGAAAATAAACTACCCTAACGGTTACCGGAAGGGAAAAGGTGAAAAGGTGGAGTAAGAGCCCACCGGTACTGAAAGTGATTTCAGACGCATGGCAAACCTTACGAGTTGAAAGGCCAAATAGGCCCCGATCAAGAACGGCTCGTTCAAAAGATTGCTTCGGCAATCCATCGGGGTTGGGTAGGCTGCTAGATTCAGATGGCAACATCTGAGCGAGATAAATGATAAGCTTCCTTCTGTTAAAGAAGGGGACAGAACCCGGCTTACAGGCTTGCATTATTTTGAAACACAAAGACCTGATTATATTGTTACATTAAACTAACCGTTGTGCCTAAAGTATTACTCATTGAAGATGAAGCAAGCATTCGCGCTGTTCTGAAGGATATTCTAAAAGATCAAAAAGAACTTAATCTGGAAGTAGACGAAGCCAAAGATGGTGTTGAGGGACTTTCAAAACTCGAGAAAGAACATTACGATGTAGTTTTCTGTGACATAAAAATGCCAAAGATGGATGGCATGGAGGTTTTACAACAAGCAAAAGCGAAAGGAAACTCGTCTGCGTTTATCATGATTTCAGCCCATGGAACAACTGAAATCGCGGTGGATGCTACGAAATTAGGCGCTTACGACTTTCTCCAAAAACCGCCTGATCTTAACCGACTTTTGGTTACGCTTCGAAATGCGCTGGATAACACCAATCTCGTTAAAGAGACAAAAATCCTGAAGAAAAAAGTATCTCAGAAATACGAAATCGTAGGAAAATCAAAACCCCTGCAAGCCGTCAGGGACATGATTGAAAAGGTGGCTCCCACCGAAGCCCGGGTCCTAATTACGGGACCCAATGGATCGGGCAAAGAATTGGTCGCACGCCAACTTCATGATATCAGCGAACGAAGAAACAAACCGTTTGTGGAAGTGAATTGTGCGGCTATTCCATCAGAGTTAATTGAAAGCGAATTGTTCGGTCATGAAAAAGGCTCTTTTACGTCCGCTATAAAGCAACGGATCGGAAAATTTGAACAAGCGGAAGGCGGAACCCTTTTTCTCGATGAGATCGGTGACATGAGTCTTTCGGCCCAGGCCAAAGTGCTTCGGGCATTGCAAGAAAGTAAAATTACCCGGGTAGGTGGCGAGAAAGATATTTCTGTAAATGCAAGGGTGGTGGCCGCCACCAACAAAGATTTAAAAAAGGAAATTGAAGAGCACCGCTTTCGCGAAGATCTGTATCATCGCCTTTCGGTGATTGTCATTAAAGTACCTTCCCTCAATGATCGGGCGGAAGATATCCCCTTACTGGTTGATAAGTTTTTAAATGATATTGCGCTGGAGTATGGCTCTAAAAGAAAAGAAATAAAGAAAGAAGCGCTGGACTTACTTCAAAAAAACAATTGGACAGGAAATATCCGGGAACTTAGAAACGCGGTGGAGAGATTAATAATAATGAGCGAAGGCCAGATTGGCCCTGAAGAGGTTAAAAAATACCTATAACCTTAAATCCGGCTCTCGGAAACGCCCTTTTTTACCTCTTTTTTGCTGTAAGTCGGGCAAGTGTACTGACTGCAAGAGGTCATAAAGGCAAGAAGCGCTACAAATGCTAGAATTTTCTTCATATTAAGTGGCTTTGTATAAGGAACAAAAATATCAATCTTTTGAATTCTTACAAATTTATTATTTACAAAATGCACTTGGGCGATTCTATTGGCTATCCAACCAATAAATTACAACCCCTTAAATCACTATTATCAAATCTTCCAAGTACCTCAAAACTACCCTCTTGAGCCACGATCCCTAAATCCTGAGTTTCTATAAACGCACAGGAATGGAAATTACCCAGATCCACAACTTTAATTCCACCCGTTTTGCCTGTCTGGATCATAAAAGGATCATTTATGTCTCTCACCAGCACTTTCATCCAGGGTGGGCATTGATAGTAACCCTTTCCCTTGGAATAAGCTTGAGACATCAATTCCGTCATTCCATATTCCGAATGGATTGATTCTACATTAAACCTATTGCATAAATAACTATGCAATTCCTCTCTTATCCATTCCCTTCTACGGCCCTTCATACCCCCTGTTTCCATAACTATAGCATGAGATAAGTCTAATTCATAAGATTCAGCTAAGTCGAGCAGCGCAAACGATACACCCCATAAAATAACTTTTCGATTGCCATTCTTTAGTAATGAAATCTTCTCTACCAATTCCCTATGATTCTTTAAATAAAACCCTGAGTGTTCTGACAAACTCTTTTTAATAAAATGGTCGATCATTGCAATTAAGGAAGACCCTTTTCTTTCCATGTAGGATGGTAGCAACGCTAAAAAATGATAGTTTGTTAAAGGCCCATAGAAACTTGTAAAAATTCGTTCCGACAAATTCAAATAGAATGAAACATCAAATACTTCGTGCCTGCTTGTTGCCAGGCCGCTGGTACCGCTGCTGGTAAATTCAGTCTCGGGCTTCCATGCACCCGTTTTTACCGTTTGTGACTTAAAAAAAGTGATTGGCAAAAAGGGTACCTCCAATAAAGACTTAATTTCTTCCGCTTTGAAATTCAGATTGTGGAGATACTGACTATAAACTGCATTATGCTGAGCTTGAAAATGGAATAAACGCAACGCAATTTCCTCAAAGTTGTTTTCGTTTACCAAGTACAAAGATTCCTCAAAACTTTTGAATGTGTTCAAGCGTTGCTTATTTTACAAGGTTAAAGGTAGAAAATGAGATTGAACCGGAATCTAATTGGTTTTTTGTTTATTTCGCTTGGCTTGGGGGCTTGCTTTACCCCGCCTGAATTTCCCTTACAGCCTCAAATTGAATTTGAGAGTATAGTTTTCAGGGAATATGGGTCTGGTTTTGATGCTGAAGCCGATTCCCTTATCCTTACCCTTACTTTTAAAGATGGCGATGGCGATCTGGGGCTAGATCCAAGTGAACTTTCTTGTGTAAGTGAAGGCATTTGCTACAACAATAAATTTTTCTTTCGCAAGCCCGATGGCACCCTTTTAACATACAAAGATAAGCGGACAAATCCGGCTTACAGTTCTTTGCCCGATTTTGTAAAACCCTACAATTGCATTAATTGGGAAGTAAGCACTGATAATACCGGCAAGGTCGATACCTTTTACTTCGAGTTAAATCCCGATCATTACAATATTGAAGTTGATTTTCTGGTAAAAAACCCAGATGGCACTTTTACCGAATTTGACTGGACCAAGGAATTCAACTATCCAAATTGCGGCACTTCCTTCGATGGTCGATTTCCTATTTTGTATAAGGAGGAACCTGGAACCCCGTTAGAGGGAAATCTGAGATATAGTATGGGTTCGATTGGTTTTAAGGCTTTGTTTAGTGTAAAAACCCTAAAGCTTCGGGTTCAGATTAAAGACCGGGCGCTTAACAAGAGTAACGAAATCTTCACCCCGGAATTCACTCTTTGATTTCAATACAATTTTGGATACCGCACCGGGTCTGTTTCGTTCATTAGATCATACACGGCATCAAAAACATCTTCCGGGTTTGGCTTTGAGAAATAGTCACCATCCGACCCATAAGCAGGTCTATGCTCCTTGGCCGCAATAGTCCGGGGCTTGGAATCCAAATAACCATAAGCATGTTGCTCTTCCAATACTTGTTGCATCATAAAGGCAGAAGCTCCTCCGGGCACATCTTCATCTGCGAAAACAACCCGGTTTGTTTTTTTAATGGAATCGAGGATTTTGTGATTGATGTCAAACGGCAATAGCGTTTGAACATCAATAACCTCACAGGAAATACCGTGGGTTTCCAAATCGTTTACTGCATCCATTACAATTCTGCACATGGCTCCATACGTAACTATGGTAACATCCTTTCCCTCACATAAAATCTCCGGCATGCCGAGGGGCACGGTAAACTCACCTATGTTATCCGGTAACCGTTCCTTAATCCGGTAGCCATTCAAACATTCAATAAGCAAGGCAGGATCATCCGATTGCAGCAAGGTATTGTAGAAACCAGCTGCCTGTGTCATGTCCCTCGGAACCAAAACATACATTCCTCGGATGGCATGTAATATCATACCCATAGGCGACCCTGCATGCCAAACTCCCTCCAACCTGTGACCGCGTGTGCGAATTATCAAAGGTGCCTTTTGCCCCCCTTTTGTTCTGTACTGGAGACAGGCCAAATCATCGGACATAATCTGAATAGCATACAACAGATAATCGAGGTACTGAATTTCAGCAATGGGTCTTAACCCTCGCAGCGCAGCCCCAATCCCCTGCCCGATAATAGTACATTCCCGAATGCCGGTATCCGTTACACGGAGTTCTCCGAATTTTTCCTGCAAGCCGGCAAAGCCTTGATTGACATCTCCGATTTTTCCGACATCTTCACCAAATGCCAGAATTCGAGGATCTCTTTTTAATGCGTGCGCAAAACATGCCTGCAACACTTCGCGCCCATCAATCAGCGGAGACTTATCAGAATAAACAGGATCTACATGTTCTACTTTCAGCGCAGACCACGGAGAATTACTAAACAAATAAGAATTAAACCGATCTGCATTTTCAATTTCAGCGTCTTTGATCCAACCTGCCAGCGCTTCGCGTGCCTCCGAATTAGAACTGGTTAGTTTACGAATGGCTTTTTTTGCTGCACGCATGGAATCCATCCTAAGTGGGTTGATGGTCTTCTTTAATTCCCGATGTATGTCTTCAATACCGGGTGCTTCTTCGCTGGCCTTAATTAAAATCTTTTCGAGTTTTTTTTGATCCTTCTGAATGTCCTCGTTAAACGCTTTCCAGGCTATATCTTTTGACGTTTTAGCAAAGGCCTTCGCTTCCTTTTCCAATTCAACCAATTCATCGTTAGAGGCTACACCATTCTCCAACAACCATTGACGAAGTTTCCGGATACAATCATGTTCAGCCTCCCACGCCAATCTTTCTTTAGACTTATAACGCTCGTGCGAACCTGACGTGGAGTGTCCTTGTGGTTGCGTCATTTCCGTTACGTGAACCAACACAGGAACGTGTTCCTCACGACAAATTTTTTCTGCCTTCTGGTATGTCTGAAGCAGTGCCTGATAATCCCAGCCTCTTACGTTTAGGATCTCAAAACCCTTTTCTGTTTTAGTTCGCTGAAAACCCGCCAGAATTTTAGAAATACTTCCCTTCGTTGTCTGGTATTCACTTGGCACAGAAATTCCATAGTCATCATCCCACACAGAAATAAGCATAGGTACCTGCAACACCCCGGCCGCATTGATCGCTTCAAAAAACATGCCCTCGCTGGTTGAAGCATTCCCGATGGTGCCAAAAGCAATTTCATTTCCCAGATTACTTAATTCATCAAACTGAGCTAGTTCAGGATTATTTCGGAACAATTTGGATGCGTAGGCCAACCCAACCAACCGCGGCATTTGACCCGCTGTAGGAGAAATGTCGGAACTGCTGTTTTTAAGTTTTGCTAAATTTTTAAATGCTCCCTGCTCATCGATCATACGTGTAGCAAAGTGTCCATTCATCAACCGGCCTGCGGAAGCAGGATCCGCCTCCACATTGGTGTGTGCATACAACTGAGCAAAATATTGCTGCAATGTAAGTTCACCAATGGCGAGCATAAACGTTTGATCGCGGTAGTACCCCGCGCGATGATCACCCGCACGAAACACCTTCGCCATAGCAAGCTGTGCCAATTCTTTTCCGTCTCCGAAAATTCCAAATTTGGCTTTGCCCATAAACACTTCCTTACGGCCAAACAAACTCGCTTCACGACTTTCGCACGCCAACTTATAATCTGCCAGCAAGGCAGCAACTTTTTTTTCGGTTAATCCACTAACCATTGTCTTGGTTTGGCTCACGGCAAATGGGTTGGTTATTGTCAAAAATAGTCAAAACAAAAGAGGGGTCAAAAACAAAAAAGTTTGCAGTAGAAAATACTGCCATTTTGTTTACTTACAATAGAATTTAACCCAGTCTCCACCATGCACAAGGGGATAGTTGGCTGCATTCTGATAAAGAAAGATACCTGTTGGAATATCTTGCACTATCACTTCATGATAAGAATACCCCGCTTCAATTTCCAATTCAAAAATCTCTTTTCTGATTTTTGGATCCGCCACATTCATTACTTCGATAAGTATTCGATCACTTAACTCATCGGATTTTACGGCACAAGGGTAACTCCCCAGTGAATAAAGCTTAAACCCCGGTAACCACACGCTAAATCGATAATCCAGGCAACTCTTGTATTGCTCGTACAATGTCAGTCCCTTCCTCAGGGAGCCGTAAAAAGCGTACTGTAAAGCAAGATTCATAATTCATCAAAAAGTAATAAAACAGCCTATGCAATCGTAACCGAATGCTATATTTGCCAAAGATTTAACTGACTTAAAAATTTATTCATATGATCATCGGAGTTCCAAAGGAAATTAAAAATAATGAAAACCGGGTTGCCCTTACCCCGGCTGGCGCCCAAGAGTTTGTAAGGAAAGGACACACCGTTTACATACAAACGAAAGCGGGTGAAGGAAGTGGATTTAGTGATGAAGAATATACTGGTGCGGGTGCCCGAATACTTCCAAAAGCCGAGGATGTTTTTAGCATTGCCGAAATGATCATTAAAGTAAAAGAACCTATTGAACAGGAATATACTTTAATAAAAAAAGATCAATTAGTATTTACCTATTTCCATTTTGCTTCGTACGAGCCACTGGCGCACGCCATGATAAAAACCGGTGCCGTGTGTTTAGCATACGAAACCGTAGAACGTCCAGACAGAAGTCTCCCTTTGTTAGTACCAATGTCCGAGGTGGCAGGCCGCATGGCAATTCAAGAGGGTGCCAAGTATCTTGAAAAACCATTGAAAGGTCGCGGCATTTTATTAGGAGGTGTACCAGGAGTGATGCCTGCTAAAGTTCTTATTCTGGGTGGTGGCGTGGTAGGGACAAATTCTGCCAAGATCGCTGCCGGCATGGGAGCCGATGTGATTATTACAGATGTTAACTTAAATAGACTTAGATACCTGGATGATGTAATGCCTAAAAATGTTCGCACCATGGCCTCTAACGATTATGTGTTGCGCGAACTGGTAAAGACCCATGATCTGATTGTGGGAGGTGTCCTAATCCCGGGTGCCAAAGCACCGAAACTGATCACACGGGACATGCTTAAAACCATGCGGCCCGGTACTGTTTTAGTCGATGTAGCCGTTGACCAGGGCGGGTGCATAGAAACCTGCAAGCCAACCACACACGAAGATCCTACCTACATTATTGATGATATAGTTCATTACTGTGTTGCGAATATGCCCGGTGCAGTACCGTATACTTCTACCCTGGCACTAACCAATGCAACGCTGCCCTACGCACTCCGGTTAGCCAACCATGGCTGGAAAAAGGCGTGTACAGACAATGAAGATTTACGAAAGGGATTGAATGTGGTGAACGGCAAGGTAGTTTACAAAGCAGTGGCAGATGCATTCAATATTCCTTACGTAGAGGTAAGCGAGGTTTTAAAATAGATCGGGGTTAACGAGTTTTTACAACTTGTAAAAACTCATCCATCAAAAGTGGGAAAATCATTCAGAAACCTGACTTCGCTGGCGGGCTGTTCTAAGGCTTCAAAGCAATATTGCACCATGCCATTAGTAACTGCCACATACCGGGCACCTATGGTCATGTTGTAAACAGCTACCTGATTAAAAGCCTTTTGAGTTAACTTAATAACGGGAGATTTGCATTCAATTAACATCCAGGGTTTAGCCATTCGATCATAAATTACAATGTCTGATCTTTTTTGAAGTTTATTATAAGACAAACTTCCCTCAACCCGAAACAAGGATTTAGGGTATTTAAAATTGTCAATCAAATAGTGGATAAAATGCTGCCTCACCCACTCTTCAGGAGTAAGAATTATATACTTCTTCCGAATAATATCAAAAATCCATACTTTACCTTGATCTTTACGGAGCGTAGGTGCATAGTCTGGAAGATTCAATTTGTACATGCTGTAAAATACTATAATTAGCCGATATGAAATCTAAACAAGAAATAGTTGAAAACTGGTTGCCCCGGTATACAGGTCTTAAGCTGGATGATTTTGGACAATACATCTTACTTACCAATTTTGATAATTATGTAAAAAAGTTTGCCGAGTGGAACAACGTGGAGGTGCATGGCACGGACCGCGCTATGCGTAGCGCCACGGCAGGTGGTATAACCATAATTAATTTTGGAATGGGGAGTCCCAACGCGGCCACTATTATTGATTGTCTTTCGGCTATTAAGCCAGAAGCCGTTCTTTTTTTAGGCAAATGTGGAGGCCTGAAAAAAAAGAATGACTTAGGCGATTTTATTCTTCCTATTGCAGCAATTCGGGGTGAAGGAACATCCAATGATTACTTTCCTGCTGAGGTTCCGGCACTTCCTGCCTTTGCCTTACAAAAAGCAATATCCACTACCATACGCGATAATAGCCAAGACTATTGGACGGGAACAGTGTACACAACAAATCGAAGAGTATGGGAGTGGGATGAACAGTTTAAGGAATATCTTCGAAAGATTCGGGCGATGGCCATCGATATGGAAACCGCCACTATTTTCTCTACAGCCTTCTTCAATGAGATTCCCGCAGGAGCGTTATTACTTGTATCCGACCAACCCATGGTAGTGGATGGAATAAAAACGGAAGCCAGCGATAAGGTGGTAACAACCAGCTATGTTGATCTTCATCTTAAAATCGGAATTGAATCGTTACAACAACTAATCAACAAAGGGATTACCGTTAAGCATTTGCTTTACTAATCCCGTTGGTTGTTCCTTCATACGATTTCGCTTTAACCAGGGCCGCTAACCCCAGAACAAAGAAAACGATAAGCATCAATACTGAATTTTTCATCCCGAAAATTTCATCAATAAAACCAAACGTAAAGATGCCAATCACAATGGCTACTTTCTCCGCTACGTCATAAAAACTAAAGAAGGAGGCCGTGTCTTTGGTTTCGGGCATAAGCTTACTGTAGGTGCTGCGACTCAACGATTGGATCCCTCCCATTACTAACCCCACGGCAACGGCCAGTCCGTAAAAATAAAATTCAACATTTTTGCCCCCTTCTTTAAGATTCGCAACCTCATAAGCGGAAATGCATATTATTATCCAAAAGAAAACAACGCCCATCAGCACCAGAATATTACCCTTTCTGCCAGACAGATAGGACATAAGCATAGCGCCTGGAATGGCAACCAATTGTATCAATACTATAGTAATAATCAATTTATCCGTTGGCAGTTCAAGTACTTGACTCCCAAAAAGCGTGGCCGCCAGCATTACGGTTTGAACCCCCATGCTGTAGCAAAAGAAAGCAACCAAAAACCACTTGAGCAAACGCAAATGCCGAAGTTGGTTCAACACCTTTCTCAACTCACTAAACCCAGTTCGTAGTACCTCGCCAAGTCGCTTTGTCTGTGGAGGTTTGTTATTCGGAAGGCCCGCAAACGTGAATTGCGCAAAGCCCATCCACCAAAGTCCTACCAATAAAAATGTATATCGGGGTCCGGATGTCTGATCTCCCTGCGCGCCAAAATAAAGCACGAGCCCAAAGCCTATTAATTGTAGAATTACACTTCCGGCATACCCCATCGAGAATCCCCGGGCACTAATCCAATCTCTTTCTTCAGGTTCAGCAATTTCGGGCAAATACGAATTGTAGAATACCAGGCTTCCAACAAAGCCAATAGCAGCCAGCATAAAGAAACCTACACCCCAGGCTACATTAGGTTGTGGGCCCTTAAACCAAAAAAGCGCCATACACGAAATGGCTCCCAGATAACAAAAGAACTGCATGAATTTTTTCTTATTACCCCGGGAGTCGGCAATGGAAGAGAGTATGGGTAATAAAATGGCAATAGTAAGATACGCTGTAGCCAAGGTATAATCGTATAGTGCAGTATTCTTAAACGTTCTTCCAAATAACGGAACTGAAAACTCTCCATACGCTGATTTGGTTATTCCTGCAAAATAGATTGGAAAAAAGGTTGTAGTTATAACCAGGTTATAAACGGAATTGGCCCAATCGTACATGCACCAGGCATTAATTGTTTTGGGATTATGTAAGGGCGTAGCTACTGAATTCATAAAAAAAATAGCCTTCCACAAAAATGGAAGGCTACTATATTACCATGAAAAGTTAAACCTAATTACTGTCTTTTTCATTGTCCTCGAGAGCAGAATAGAGAAGCTTTCTTGCATTTGCTTTTCTTAGCTCTGTCTCAACATCTGAAATAATACCTCTCTTGGCATCCTTGTCAACCTTAAGAGCTACCGTTAATTGATCGCGTTCAACTTCATCCAGTTTACTTTTCTGCTCATTGACCCAACGAATAATATCCTTGGTATCAATAAACACATCATCCGCCTGAATTTTGGGTTCTTTTCCAAATTGAACTGACTTGGTGGGCTCACCTATATATAAGTTTGCCACCAATCCTTTACGCATTAACTTCCTCAATTGCGTTGCCTTTGGAATTTGTTGTTTCACTTCAATGGAGGTCTTCCTAAGTTCGGTTGTTACCATGAAGAAAAACAGCAACATGAACACCACATCGGGCATAGAAGATGTTGGGATGTCCTGCTTTACGTTTGTCTTTTTCTTAAATTTTGACATAGTCTTTCTTAGTTACCAACTTTAGTGGGATCAGCAATTGAAATATTGAGCGGGATTCCTTCCCGACCTTTTTCATAAATAGCCTTGTTTTCAGGAATCGATAAATCGGAAGCGGCATTTCTAAAAACTTCATTCGAAACACCTGCCTGATCCGCATAAATATCGTAGTAGGCACCCTGAATTATATCCAGCAACTGAATAAACCTTCTATGGCTTGTCCCACGGTCCGTTTTGAACGAAACAATTGCCTTCTCAGGATTATCCGAACTGGCAGGGTTCCTGCCATTATTAAGAATAAATTCCTTTATCTCTTCCTTCAGATTACTAATGTCTTCCCGTGGCTCTCCTTCAACCAGCAAGGCATCCGAAGAGTTTATTTGGATCTTAAACATATTACGCTCCTGAATCTTCACGTCATCGGGCGGTGTTGCCTCAGGCGGAGGCGGAAGCGCAATACTTAGACCCCGGTTATTGGGCATAGTAGTAGTAACCAGAAAGAATGTCAATAGCAGGAAGGCTATATCAGCCATCGATGCATTGGGTATTTCTGGTGTAGAGCGAGCCATTATTTTAAAGCTTTATTTATTTCAGAAAAAACAACCCCTAGTGCAGCCACAACAAAAACAATGTAGAACAGGGTAAGCCCTGCGCCAATCATTTTCGAAGATGACTCCGTAAGGCCGGCAGCAACTGCCCTTGTTGAAAGCTCTGAACCGGATATAGAATAGGCAATGATAAATACTACCACTAACCCGCCTACACTGGCCAAAGACTTAACAAGACCCGCAGGTGCTTTCAGCGCACTTACCAGTGGCAAAACTACGGCAGCAACAACGGCTACTGCGAAGAATATATAAGTGGCATAAAGCCCAAAGTCCATTTCGTCCATAATAATCTTATTTAGAAAGCTTGTGCTTAACCAAAATATCTACCAAGCTAATGGAAGCATCTTCCATTGCGTTTACCAGACTGTCTATTTTAGAAACCAGATAGTTATATAAGGTTTGCAGAATCATACCCACAATCAAACCTCCTACGGTTGTTATCAAGGCGGTTTTCATACCACCGGCAACAACTTGAGGTGAAATATCACCGGCTGCTTCAATCGCATCGAATGCGTTCACCATCCCGATTACCGTTCCAAAGAATCCAAGCATGGGTCCGAGTGAAATGAACAAAGAAACCCAGATCAAACCTCTCTCAAGGCGGGCCATTTCAACACCTCCATAAGAAACAATTGATTTTTCAACCATTTCAATTCCTTCGCTGGATCGCATAAGACCTTGCGTGAAGATTGAGGCTACAGGGCCTTTTGTGTTTTTAGTTACATCTTTAGCTGCTTCAATACCTCCTTTGGCAAGAGCATCTTCTATTTGACCCAATAATTTTTTTGTATTGGTGGTGGCAAGATTCAACGTTATAATTCTTTCAATGGAAATAGCCAATCCAAGAATCAAACAGATCAAAATTGGCCACATAAAGGGAGGTCCGCCTTCTATAAACTTATCTTTAATCTGCTGATGGAAGGATGTATCTTCCGTAGCAGCAAGATCTGCAGAATCGTCCGCAGTGGCAGTAACAACTTCAGCGGCTGGCTGTTCCTCCACCTGAGTTGAATCTCCTTGCGCATAAGTTTTTGAGGTACCTAACGCAAGCACCCCTGCTAATGCAAAAATCGTAAGTAATTTTTTCATGGTTTAAAGTTTAGATAATACTTGAAGTGGCCAAATTTAAACGTTTTGATCGATCACAAACAAGCATTTGAAAAAAAAACTGAAATTCTATTCTGCCACTTAGGCCTTACTGCCATATAATTCAAAATATGTCCGTTAGTCACGAAAAATATTCTTCTGTTTGAATAATTATTATTACGCATTCGTGCCAAATGGCCTTTTTTCTCCTTTGTTTAAGAAGGATTAATCTATTTCTTTGTGGGCTTTTTTGAATCTCCATTGATTTGAGGGTTTTTCGCCTGGTTTACAAGGGGAAGTTCTTTATAATCAAAGGGTGACGATAAGTTTTTGGAGAGGTGTCCGAGTGGTTGAAGGAGCACGCCTGGAAAGTGTGTATACCTGAAAGGGTATCGCGGGTTCGAATCCCGCCCTCTCCGCCAAACCACGCTAAAGCTTCGTTTGGCTAGCCAAACAAATGTAGTCAAGCCACCAAAGCCCATTGGAATGACCAATATTTAGAATATAAACGCTATGTGGTTTGTATATATTCTTAAAAGCCTCAATTCGGATTTCGTCTACATTGGTTCCTCGAATGATTTAAGCAGAAGGCTTAAAGAACACAATGATTTGAAGTCTGCATCTACAATGCCTTACGCACCCCTTGAAATAGCGGCTTATATTGCCGTAAAAGATGAGAGGAAAGCAAGGGAACTTGAAAATTATTTTAAAACTGGATCAGGTAAAGCAATCCTTAAGAAAAGAATCCTTGACTGACGGAGCTTTAAGCGCAGTCAGTCCGCCCTCTCCGCCAAACTACGCTAAAGCTTCGTTTGGCTAGCAAAATCGCAAATTTGTAAAGCCCTCTAAACAGGCTGTTTTTTTAGCCTAATCGCTAATTACCTCAACCAATTTCCCCTGCCAGTGGTTGCTTAAAGTTTTTCCTTGTGGATTCTACTCCTTGTTCACCCAAAAGAATCATCAACTTTGTTACTCCGGCTTCCATCGTCATATCCTCGCCACTGAGTACACCTATTTCCGCTAAAGATTTGCTGGTCTCGTATTTTCCTTGCACCACGGTACCTCCAGGACACTGAGAGATATTAACCAAAATAATTCCCTGCCTAATAGCGGCCTTTAAGCTGTCGATAAACCAGTCGGATGAGGGGGCATTCCCGGAGCCATAGGTTTCAAGGATTATAGCTTTAAGACCCTTTGCGCTAAGGATTGAATCTACGACCTGCTTATCAATGCCAGGGAATAATTTAAGAATGGCAATATTGGTGTCGAACCGGGTTCTCAATTGAATTTTTTCACCTCCGGGCTTGTGTATAGCTGAATCGTTATAATCGATCGTCACTCCCGCTTTGGCCAGCATAGGATAGTTTTCAGATTTGAAGGCATCGAAATGCATGCTCTCCACTTTTTTAGATCTGTTTCCACGTAGCAATTCGTAATCAAAATAAATACACACTTCAGGCACCCGCGGTTTTCCATGGTCTTTTGCCGAGGCAATCTCAAGCGCAGTAATGAGGTTTTCGCGTGCATCCGACCTTGGCTGACTGATA
>JAEUUB010000028.1 GCA_016787745.1 Cyclobacteriaceae bacterium | reverse complement strand
CAGCTTGCTCGATGTTGATCTTACCGTTTTTGAAACAATCGATCAGGTTGCTTTCGGGGATATACGCACAAAAATAAAAGACATGCTGGGGGCTTTTATGTTTAGTGGCGACAATATTGATAAGAAAGTTAAAGTGCTCTCAGGTGGTGAAAAAACCCGGCTCGCCATGCTCAAGCTACTTTTACAACCGGTTAATCTTCTCATTTTGGATGAACCGACCAATCACCTGGACATTAAAACAAAAGACATTTTAAAAGATGCCCTGTTGGCTTTTGATGGCACTTTGATACTGGTTTCGCACGATCGCGATTTTCTGGATGGTCTGGCTACTAAAGTTTTTGAATTTGGTAATAAGCGTATTCGGGAACACTTCGAGGACATCAATGGATTTTTGCGAAACAAAAAACTTGAGAATCTGAAGGAGATCGAACGCACTACAAAGGCCTGATCCCCTATTCCGTCATCGTAAAATACAAATCGTAGTGTTTTTTACAATTTGGATTGAATGATGACTGACACCGCGTGCACGTATTATTGCTGTCCATATACTCTTGTACCGATAGCTCAAGTCCACACGCTCCACACAAAATTGCTTTTTTATTCCACTCTACTGAATCCCAGGTAAGGGGTTTATGATCGGTTGATTCAGCATGGCACGAATAGCAGGGATAGTATGTATCGCAGCACTTGAATTTAATGGCGATGATATCCAACTCTGTGTGATAATGCGAACACCGGGTTTGATTGTCTATTACTTTGCCTTTCACCAAAAGCCCTCCAATCATGCGATCGTGAGCAAGTGTGTCGGATGGATCTATCGAACTTGATGTGGGTGCATCCGGGTTTCTATTGGAGCAACTTGAAATGCATAAGGTCAATATGAGAAGAGCATATCTTAGCATAAAACAATGAGATATCGCAGTACAGATTTATTTTCAAGTTTAAGTTTAAAGTTTAAAAGACTTCCATTTATCAAGCATCTCCTGGGTCCGCTTAGTCAATTTATTTACCGCTTCAATAGCTTGCGAAGTTGGTTTCTCATCTGCGCTTTGTAAAACCGCCAGTGTATGCAATAATTTATCCTGCAAACTCACCAGGGTTTCGTTCTCCAGCGAACTCTCTGCAATGCTGCCATAAAGAATATCC
>JAEUUB010000952.1 GCA_016787745.1 Cyclobacteriaceae bacterium | reverse complement strand
CTGCTTTAAAAAATCTTTACACGTTTGAGCAATCATCTTTTGCTCTTCATTGAAATCTTCAGGAATAAAAATTTCCTGCGCTTCTGTTTCACGAATCAAAAACTCTCCGCCTTTGATCGCTTTTTTTGTTTCTACTGCTGTTGCCATTTCTTCTTGTTGATTAATTGGTTACTTCAAATTCAATAGTAGGCAGTTGGCAGTGACCAGTAGGCAGGAATACAGCCGACTGCAATCTGCATACTGCCTACTACTTTAGTTCATCATTTCATAAATCCCCGCTACCCCCTGTCCACCACCTACACACGCGGTTACCATTCCATACTTTTTGTTTTGTCTTTTTAATTCATTGAATAGTTGCACGGATAAACGAGCTCCGGAGGAACCCAACGGATGACCGACAGCTATTGCGCCACCATTCACATTCAGTTTTGTTCTGTCGATACCCAATTCTTTTACAACTGCCAATGATTGTGCCGCAAAAGCTTCGTTCAATTCTATTAAATCAATGTCATCTAATTTTAGTCCGGCAATTTTTAACGCTTTTGGAATCGCTGCTACGGGACCAATACCCATTATGCGCGGGTCAACGCCTGCGGTCGCATAACTCACCATGCGTGCAATGGGCTTTAAGTTTAATTGCTTCATCATCTTTTCACTCATCACAGCTACAAAGGCAGCGCCATCTGAAGTTTGTGAAGAGTTGCCTGCAGTAACGGATCCGCCTGCGGCAAACACAGGCCTTAGTTTTGCAAGACCCTCAACGGTTGTATCTGTGCGAATGCCCTCATCAGTAGCCACAACAAACTCCCGGGTTTTCTTTTTCATGTTCTCATCTACGTACACTTCTTTTACGGTGATGGGAACAACTTCATCTTTAAACTTGCCGGCCTTCCAGGCAGCAGCGGCTTTCATGTGCGATTCATAAGAAAATTGATCTTGCTCTTCTCGCGTAATTTTAAACTGCTTACTCACCTCTTCGGCTGTTAAGCCCATGCTTGTATAATACGTTGGGTGATTTTTTGCGATCTCGTAATTCAGCGCAGTCTTAATTCCCATCGTAGGCACAAGCGACATGGACTCGGTGCCACCTGCAATTATTATATCAGCTTGTCCTGCCTGAATGCGGTGGCTCGCGATGGCGATTGTTTCCACACCCGATCCGCAATAGCGGTTTACAACCATGCCCGGAACATCAAGGCCTAAGGCAAGCAACGAAATCATGCGACCCATTTGCATGCCCTGCTCAGCCTCGGGCACAGCATTACCAACAATAAGGTCATCCACCATGTTGTTTTCGAGTCCGGGAATAGACTTCACCAAATGC
>JAEUUB010000943.1 GCA_016787745.1 Cyclobacteriaceae bacterium | reverse complement strand
GCTAAGTCTCCCAATTTTCCATCCTTAATTTTGCCCTGATAAGAATCATCTACCAGAATACAAGGAACCAGATTGGTGGTGTGTGCTGTGTTGGGTGTACCGTCTTCATTAACCATCATATCGGCATTGCCATGGTCGGCTATTATGATTACAGCGTATCCATTCTTGCGGGCAACTTCCGTTACGGCTTCATTACATTGATCGACTGTTTCGCAAGCTTTAACCGCAGCTTCAAATACCCCTGTATGTCCCACCATATCCGGGTTGGCAAAATTCAGGCATATAAAGTCTGCGCTCTTACTTTCCAATTCCGGAATTATTTTATCGCGAATATCCTGGGCACTCATCTCTGGCTTTAAATCATAGGTAGCCACCTTGGGGGAAGGACACATTAACCGTGATTCCCCAGGAAAAACTTCTTCCCTTCCTCCCGAGAAAAAGAAAGTGACGTGGGGATATTTTTCCGTCTCCGCTATTCGGATCTGTTTCCTCTTTGCTTTTGATACGATTTCCCCCAGCGTATTCTCAAGATTATCTTTATCAAAAATCACATTCACACCCTTAAACGTGTCATCGTAGTTGGTGAGTGTCACGTAATGCAGATTCAGTTTGCTCATGTTTTGTTCATGAAAATCCTGCTGGGTTAACGCGATTGTAATTTCACGACCCCGATCGGTACGGAAGTTGAAGCACAATACCACATCGCCATCCTGAATGGTTGTAAGGGGGTTGTCATTTTCATCAACCGCAATTATAGGCTTGATAAACTCATCGGTTACACCGCTATCATACGATTTAACAACGGCACTTAAAATATCCTTCGATTTTTCTCCTACTCCATGCACCATTGCATCGTAAGCAAGTTTTACCCGCTCCCAACGCTTATCCCGATCCATGGCATAATAACGACCCGTTACGCTGGCAATCCGTCCGGTAGATTTTTTCAAATGATCTTTTAAATCCGTTAAATAGGCAAGCCCTCCTTTTGGGTCAGTATCGCGGCCATCGGTAAATGCATGGATGAATACATTTTTTAGTTCGTGATTATGGGCGATCGTGCATAATCCTTTTAAATGATCTATGTGTGAATGTACTCCTCCATCCGACAAGAGACCTATCAGGTGAAATGCCTTACCACTCTGCTTAGCATAGTTCAATGCTTCCAGTAGCACCGCATTTTTATCCAGTTCCCTCTCTTCCACAGCCTTGTTTACGCGCACCAAATCCTGATATACGATCCGGCCGGCACCAATATTCATATGACCCACTTCCGAATTTCCCATCTGCCCT
>JAEUUB010000913.1 GCA_016787745.1 Cyclobacteriaceae bacterium | reverse complement strand
ACCGCTCCTGCCCAATCCACACCCGGATCACCGGTCTCTAAAGGGGTTCAGTACTACAGCAACAAGAGCCTGGCGGAGTTTAAGCCGATGAAAATTGAAAAACGAGGCACCCCTTCTTTTGTACAATCAAAAAGAGCAAATCGAAAAGCTGAAGTGCATGAAGGAAACGTAAAATCAGCGGGTTACCCAGATTGGATAATTTCAAAACCGGTTAACCTGGTTAATAAATAAATAACAACTGAAAGAGGCTGTCTCAAAAGTCATGTGGTCATCGCGGGCCTGCCTGCGCGTAGCCCCGCCTGCGTATAACTTCGTGCGGGCAGGCGCTTCGGCAAGGGCAGGCACCGACCCGCGATCCCGTTTTTTAAGTGGATGATGGGATTCCGGCTCAAGGCCGGAATGACATTTCAATCTTATTCGACTTTTGATACAGCCTCTTCTTTTTACGCTTTCAATGCGCCCGTTAAGTCAGTTTGATTCAAACTAAATGCCTGAAATCCACAAACTGAAATAACTCTGGCTGATGCTCATTTTCAACTCTTACGCAATTTAAGGAGCATGCTGTGGCATTAGCATTGACGGCTCTACACCACTCTTTGTCTGTTCATTTATTCGCTTCTCAAACTATTAACAGGATTAACCCTTGCAGCGCGTACCGTACGTAAACTAATGGTAACGAGAGCAATAATTAATGTTCCCAGCACAGCTTCCACAAACACCCAAACACCAAGCGAGACCCGATAGGCAAACTCCTGCAACCAGGTATCCATAAAATACCACGCTACAGGCAAACCAAATAATCCGGCAGCCAACACCAGTATTAAAAACTCCTGCGAGATCAGACTGACAATATTATTTACGGACGCACCCAGTACTTTGCGAACGCCAATTTCCTTAATTCGGCTTTCTACCGAGTAGGAAACAAGTGCAAATAACCCCAGGCAAGCAATTAAAACTACGATTATCGAGAGTGTAAGAAATATTTGACCCCGTCTTTCATCGGCTAGATACAATTCATCAAACCGGGAATCCAGAAAAGTATATTCCAAAGGGGTATCAGCGTCTATTTTGTTGTTGATTTCTTTAAGGGTTTCAATTGTTTTTCCCCAATCGGTTGTCTTAATGCGCAACGTGTAATAGTCAATTTGTTGAATGACTGTATTCGGGGCTCCGAAAATTACAGGCATAAGCTGA
>JAEUUB010000911.1 GCA_016787745.1 Cyclobacteriaceae bacterium | reverse complement strand
GACCCCGCAATTTTAATCAGTAATTTTTTAACTGTGTCGCTTGCTTGTTTGCCAAAGGCCAAAAGCACTCCACTTACCAAAATCGACAAGGTGAACAGAACTACTCCCGATGCGGTTGTCTTAAACAGATCAAAAAGTTTGAGGAGAACTGATTTCACCTGCTCCTGGTGATTGAGGAGAGCTGCTGAAAGATTTTTTGATCCTTCGGACCAATAGTTGTAAATCACAGATCCTATTAAAGGCCAGTTTTTAACATCTTCCGAGGGCGGTGGGATGGTAAGTTCTCCGGCACGATAGGCCGCTCCAACCTCTTTGAATTCTTCCACAGTGGCTATTATCAACCAAATTGCGGGGCCAATGATCAGCAGAAGAGTTAATATGGTTATGATAATTGCTGCCCAAATGTTTCGGCCGCGCAGCCTGTTTGTAAGTCGTTTATGAAGCGGATAGAGGGTAACCGCCAATACAGATCCCCATACCAAAGGGGTAATGAATGGCTCCAGAATTTTAAAACACCAAACCAATAATAACCCTAAGGCAAGCAATTGAATTGTGTAATGGACCACAGGATTAACAGGATACTGGTTGATCTTTGAGTCACTCATGGCAAAGGGAATTTATTTAAACGAAAAGTATTGAATTTCAGCCTATAGATTGGCCTAAAATCTTAATTAATTTAATAGATATAGACTCATTTAGCGAGGGTTTGTATATTCGGCCCCTGAAGATCAGGCTTTAAATGGAGTAACCTGTCTTTATACTATTTAAAAATTATTAACCAGAGAGAATTATGAAAAAGCTTCTTATGATGGCCTTGGGTGCTGTCTTGTTGGCCGGATGTTATCCGGCAGGTCCTGATTATGTGGAGGACCTGGATGCGGTGTACACCACCTTTGACAAAGAGTATGATTTTCAGGCTGCAGGAACCTATGCCATGCCAGATGAAATTGTTGTGGATGCAGAAAAAAATGATATCACAGGTGAATGGGAACCTGAATTTATGCCGAAGGCTTTTGCTGATCCAATTCTTGATCATATAGAGGCAAAAATGACGGCAAATGGTTGGACAAGACTTCCCAATAGCGTTAGTGGCGATCCTAATCCAGCCGCGGATGTTGTTCTTACACCGGCAGCCATTAAGTCAACAACCTACTTTTATTCGTATTGGTACGACTGGTGGTATGGCGGATGGTGGGGCGGTTGGTATGGATGGTATTATCCTCCATACTATACGATCAGCAGCTACACAACGGGTTCTATGATTATGGTGATTGCCGATCCCAACGTGGAAAGTCCGATCAATCAAACGCAGGCCGCCTGGATTTCTGTTGGAAACGGGTTATTCGTAGGCGATTATGATTTGGACCGCGTGACAGGAGCCATCGATCAGGCATTTAAGCAATCTCCGTATTTAAAAATTAATTAATGATGCCCGTTATGAAAAAGACTATTCTTATTTTCTTATTCAGTTTGTCGCTGGGTACATTATATGCTCAGAGCAACACCACGTTTAACTATTCTATAGGTTTTCCATCAGGGGACGTGGGAGATTTTATTTCTCAGGCGAGTTTCCGGGGTGCTACGTTCGACTTTCGGAAAATGGTGCAACCCAATATTGGTGTAGGCTTTAGTGTTGGTTGGAATGTTTTCTATGAGGAATTAGGTTTTGATACTTATGTTCTGGACAATCAATCCCTGTCGGGTAAGCAGTATCGCTATAGCAACCA
>JAEUUB010000324.1 GCA_016787745.1 Cyclobacteriaceae bacterium | reverse complement strand
TGCACATCCCGGGTGGATACGTCATTCCTTCTGTTATAGATGTTGTTCGAACGATCTACATTAATGTTTACATCGCCATTGATATAGGTGGGGCCACGTCCACCATACATACCACCCCGGTAGGGAGGATAATAAGGAGGCCGGTGATAAGGAGGACCCCAATAGCCGCCCCCACCATACATACTAAATGAAAACCAACCTGAGCTATAATGAAAGCCCATCCCCCAGCCTGTCCATGGATTATAATGCATGCTAAACCCAAACGTGGCCGGGCGCGGATAATAGTAAGGTCCATACCAGGGTGAATAATAATAGCCCGTTCCGTATACTACAGTGGGACCATATACGTAACATCCCATGTATCCTGGTGTATAGCCAACATATACCACCTCGAGAGTTGATTCGTATATGTAAACATACTTAACGTTGTAAGCCGAGGAACTTGCGGGTATTTTATCAATATCTTTCGGGCGCTCATCACTTGCCTTCCAGGGGCCTTTAGCTGCAGAGGCTGCAAACCATACTCCATTATCTACACAATAGTACTTGGATCCAGACTTAAGTACGGTACTCTTCGTGTTCATAGCAAGTTCCAGCGATGTGCCTTCAATCTTCTCAAACTTAGGATCTCCATCGTAGGTAACAGTACAAGTTGCTTTCTTCCGATCTACTTTGGCGGTTTGAGGCACTTGCGCATCGCGAATAGCATCCTGACTGGCCTGCGTTCCGGCTACGCTGGATAGTACATTATCCTTCTCTGATCCTTCCGGAATCTTTGCGAAATCAGCCGGCAGTTTATCAGAAGCAACATACGCCCAGGGTCCTTCCAACTTTAACGAAGAATACCAACGACCCGAAATCAAAACATAAAAATGCTGATTGTCCATATTCTTGAAAATGTCGTTTTCAGAGTTTGATACATACAGCAAGTGAGTGTCGTTGATGTTGGCGTAGTTTGCCTCTCCTTTCGACTGGATTAGTTCAGCGGGAACCGTGCTTACGAGAACAGCCGGAGGTCCACCTTCTGCTTTTTGCGTTTTTTCGGTCTGCTCTTTCTTTAATTGCTGATCGAGTGCTGTTATCGATTTTGTTAAAGTACTAACGGGTTGATAACCCTCTTTCAGGGTTGAGGAGTTGTACCAGAACTGGCCTCCATAGAGATAGAATTTTTTATCATCCGGATTTTCAACAATCAGGAAAGCGGAATTGATTACCCGTTTCATTTTCAAATCTTTGTCATCCTGAAGTTTCGGTTCACCATCCATTAGTACCAGCGT
>JAEUUB010000303.1 GCA_016787745.1 Cyclobacteriaceae bacterium | reverse complement strand
CTCGTTCCTATCCCGTGCCAGCGAGCGTTTCTTCAATGAACGCCCATTCCTCGATCATTTGTGCTACATCATGCTGACCCGAAAACCGGCTAACCGAAAACCTTCCAGTTCGGTGTTCTCCAACCTGATTCGCAGAAGCATGGTACCGGAAGGCCCACTAAATCCGCAGCGTATGCAGGAATTCCTCGATGGCGCAGGGCAATTTGAACGGATACTCAAGGACAGTGGGTTTGTGAAGTTGAGAAGGCTAACAGATGACGATATCGTTGGCGCTCCCCTCTCTAATGGAGAGGGGTCGGGGGTGAGGCCCGGACTTTTGGAACGCTATTGCTTTTTGCTTTCCGAAACAGATGCACCCATGATCAAGGACATCCACCTCCGGGATGAGATCAGGATTGGTGATCAGTATTGTCAACTGTATGCATTGGCCGATGTGGAAGACCTTCCGGCATTGTGCGGGTCGCGCATCAACTACGACAAATATTCTACGGACAAAACCAAGTTCAGTGTGGGATTTGCCTCTCCGTTAGGGCAACTGTTGTCGTGCAATCACATCTATAACCAGTACATCTTCATCGAAGATGCGCACAAGACCATCAAGCAATTGGAGAGCAAACGCCTTCGCCTGCAATCCCTGGCAACCTACTCAAGAGAGAATGCCATCAGCCGGGATGCCACCAATGATTTCCTGAACGAGGCGATTTCGGCTCAGCGCCTTCCCGTAAAGGCACACTTTAACATTCTGTTATGGACGGACAACAAACAGGAATTGAAAGAACTGAAAACGCAGGTATCATCGGCACTTGCGCAGATGGATGCCATCGCACGGCAGGAAACAGACGGTGCACCCCAGATCTTCTGGGCAGGATTGCCGGGTAACGAGGCCGACTTTCCGATGAACGATACGTTTGACACCTTTGCCGAACAGGCTACTTGTTTTCTGAATCTGGAAACAGGTTATCAGTCGTCTCTCAGTCCTGTAGGCATCCGGTTGGGTGACAGGCTTACCGGTAAACCTGTCCACGTGGATATCTCCGATGAGCCGGTCAAACGAGGTATCTGCACCAACCGGAACAAATTCATCCTGGGCCCTTCAGGCAGCGGAAAGTCATTCTTCACCAATCACATGGTCCGATCATACTATGAGCAGGGCACACATATCGTGCTCGTGGACGTGGGCCATTCCTACAAAGGACTGTGTGATCTGGTGAATGGCTACTACTTTACCTACGATGAAGCTAATCCGATCCGATTCAATCCTTTTTATATCGGGCAAGGCGATACACTGGATACGGAGAAGAAGGAGAGCATTAAAACGCTGCTGTTGGCGCTATGGAAGAAAGACGATGAGACATTCAACCGCTCGGAGTATGTGGCGTTGTCCATCGCACTGAAGTTGTACTTCGAAAAGGTTCAACAGTCTAAACTCCCCTCCCCCCTTGGGGACGGGCCGGGGGCGGGGCTCTTCCCGTGCTTCAACACCTTCTATGAATTTCTCCGTGATGAATTTGTCCCCATCCTCAAAGAAGACCGGGTAAAGGAAAAAGACTTCGATGTGGAAAACTTCCTGTACGTATTGCGGCCCTATTACAAAGGTGGTGAGTTCGACTACCTGTTGAACGCCACCGAAAACCTCGAACTGCTCCGGGAACGCTTCATTGTTTTTGAGTTGGATAACATCAAGGATCACCCCATCCTGTTCCCGGTAGTCACCATCATCATCATGGAAGTGTTCATCTCCAAGATGCGGAAGTTGAAAGGCGTTCGCAAGATGATTCTGATTGAAGAGGCGTGGAAAGCCATTGCCAAAGAAGGCATGGCGGAGTATATCAAATACCTGTTCAAGACCGTCAGAAAGTTTTATGGTGAAGCCATTGTCGTAACGCAGGAAGTAGAGGACATCATTTCGTCTCCCATTGTCAAGCAGGCCATCATCAACAACTCCGACTGCAAGATTCTACTCGACCAGAGCAAGTACCAGAACAAGTTCGATCAGATACAACAACTGCTGGGCCTCACCGAAAAAGAGAAAGCA
>JAEUUB010000775.1 GCA_016787745.1 Cyclobacteriaceae bacterium | reverse complement strand
GGATAACTACCGGCTAAAATTCCGGTAAGTAAACCCGCTACAATAATGTAAAGTAAAACACTGTTTTCTCCGATATAATTGATTTCCAATTGTTGGTTTACCAGTGAGTTAAACATGGGCACAAGGGCTTCAAGAAGAATGATTCCAATCACCAGAGAGATCGAAACCAGTACAACGGTTTCTCCTAAAAATTGATAGATAAGTTGATGGCGAAATGCACCCATTACTTTGCGCAGGCCCACTTCTTTCGCCCGTTTCATAGCCCGGGCTGTGGAGAGATTCATGAAGTTAAAGCAAGCAATGGTTAATATAAGCAACGCTACAGCCGAAAAAATATACACGTAACTAATATCGCCATTGGCGGAGTCAGCTTTTATTCCCTTGGTGAAGTGGATTTCCTCTAAGGGTTGCAGCCAATCCCCCAAGCCCTGGTTGTTAAATTCTTCCTTCCGGGCTTCCGTAAATTTCTGATCAATCCGTTTCGCCAAACCCTCAATATCGGGTTCGTTGGGTATATAGAAATAGGTAGAATAATTCCATGCATCCAGGCTATTCAAAAATAAATCGGCCGGATAGTTATATTGATCCTGAATCATTTTTGCAATGGTCTCGAAGGTAGTGAGATACGTAAATTGCAAATGCGAATTGGCCGGAACATCTTTAAACACGCCTGTAATTTCATAATCGTACGCGTTGTTGTAGCGGATTACCTGACCCAAGGCATCGTGGTTGGGGAAATATTTATCTGCCACCGACTGTGCAATGGCGATGGTGTTGGGTCTGGCAAAGACGTTAGCGGCATCTCCCTGCAATAATTGGAAACTGAAAATTTCAAAGAAATCTTTATCAGCGACCGAAAGGGTTTTTGCATCCAGAAAGAGGTCCCCTTTTCGTAAAAGCGCGCGCTCATCGATATCAGAAAATCGGGTGAATTTTTCTACTTCTCTGAAACTGTCCTTTATAAGCGGCCCAAAACCGGCCGGCAACATAGTTTGCATGGATACCTTTCCATCGCGCTCCCCCCGGGGAATGTACCGATAAACAGAAGCCTTCTTATCATGGAAATTTTCATAACTAAGTTCAAAACGGATATACAACGTCACTAAAAGGCAACAGGCTAGCCCGATAGCCAAACCAAAAATGTTGATGGCTGTATAGCCAAAATTCTTAGTGAGATTGCGGATAGCGATAAGCAGGTAATTCTTTATCATAACGAGGGGTTTGGTAATAAGACGTAATAATTAAAAGAGAGTTGCATGGGGTGCAATTGCCAGGCTGATTATAGACAATACTTCACATGGTATAGTCTTTCAGAATCCAGCATTCGTATATCCGGGAATCCATTCATTCTTTGCACCTTTGCGTCAGTTAAACGGCTACTATTTTGAATTCTGATCGCTATAACCAACGGGGGGTTTCCGCCAGCAAAGAAGATGTTCATCAGGCAATAAAAAATCTGGATAAAGGATTATTTCCAAAAGCCTTCTGTAAAATAGTTCCTGATACACTAGGCGGGGATAGCAGCTACTGTACGATTATGCATGCCGATGGTGCGGGAACCAAATCATCGTTGGCCTATATCTACTGGAAAGAAACAGGAGATCTTTCCGTCTGGAAAGGAATTGCGCAAGATGCCATCATCATGAATATTGACGACTTGCTTTGTGTAGGGGCAACCGGACCCATTTTACTTTCCTCCACCATCGGGCGAAACAAAAATCTTATTCCCGGTGAAGTTATTTCAACAATAATTAACGGTACGGAAGAGGTTTTAGAGATGCTTCGCAAATACGGCATGGAAATTTACAGCACCGGGGGCGAAACCGCAGACGTTGGCGATCTGGTGAGAACCATTATTGTAGACAGTACCGTTACTGCACGCATGAAACGAAGTGAGGTGATCGATAACGGGAATATTCAGGCCGGGGATGTGATTGTGGGCTTGGCCTCTTCGGGCAAAGCAACCTACGAACAGGAATACAACGGGGGCATGGGCAGCAACGGATTAACCTCTGCCCGTCACGATATGTTTGCGCACGACTATGCCGCTAAATACCCGGAAAGTTTTGACAAGGCAGTGCCTGATAATTTAGTTTATTCAGGGAAATACAAATTGACGGATGAATTACCGGGAGTTCTCTTAAACATGGGTAAGCTGGTGCTTTCGCCCACCCGCACCTATGCCCCCGTAATGATTGAGATTTTTAAAAATCTGAGAAGCGAAATCCATGGCGCAGTGCATTGCAGCGGGGGTGCTCAAACAAAAGTGTTACACTTTATAGATAAAGTGCACGTGATTAAAGACAATCTTTTTGAAATTCCACCGCTCTTCAAATTTATTCACCAATCATCGGGCACTGATCTTAAGGAGATGTATAAAGTATTTAACATGGGGCATCGCATGGAACTCTATTTACCACAACAAGCAGCTCAACATGTAATTGACATTTCCACTTCCTTTGGCATAGATTCAAAGGTTATTGGTCGGGTGGAAGCTGCGCAAACGAAACAAGTCACTCTGAAAACACCGCACGGAGAATTCGTTTACAAATAGTTTTATGACACTTCTCGATCTGATAAAAATTGATTTAAAGAAATGGCTCTGGATTCTCTCCATCCCCACCTTGTTAGTACTTCTTGCTTTAGGAATTTTTCAGATGGGTGAGCCGGCAGGGTTCAGCGCTATCACAGGTACGGTTCTTTTAGCATTTACGCTACTGCCCTCCATGCTTATGCGATTGGGGTTCTTCAAAGAAAACCCGTACCTCCGATGGTTGATAAAATACCGAAAAGACGTAGGAATACTTTCGGGCACCTGGTTGCTTTCACATGGACTTATCAGCGCGCTGTTTTTCTTCAAGAGGGATGAGTCTATTCTTGATCAATTGCTGGAACCACCCCTTCAACCGGTTTGGATCATGATTCCTATTCTGGCTTTAATGTTGATTACTTCCAATAAAGCCAGTGAACGAAGATTAGGGCGTCAATGGAAAAATCTACACAGTTTGGTTTGGCTACTCCCCGGATTAATGGTGTATCATGGCAATCTTTC
>JAEUUB010000762.1 GCA_016787745.1 Cyclobacteriaceae bacterium | reverse complement strand
AACAAAGATATTAAACACATCAGCCACAATCTCACCATAGGGTTTTATGGTCGTTCGGGCTTCATATTCAAACCGAATATCTTCAATCTCCCCTACCGGATTAAGCTTGTCGGGTGTAGATTCAAATATCTTTCCATCCGAGGTTTCTACCCGGATATAATAGGAATGACCAACCTTTCCCTGAATGATATTATTCGTGGAATATGATCCCGCGCTTATCTCAGTAAACACTTCTGAGTTCCCTTCATCATCAAACAATGTAATAGTTGCGTCTTGTACTGGCTCAGGTTCGGATGATTGAGCATCTAGCGTAAGCGCCTTTGAAAGCGAAACGGTATAGGGACCTGGGTTGTCCGTGATCAACCCCTCAACTATTAGTTGCAGCTCTGCCGGAGGAACATCAAAATAAATGGGTTCAACACAAGAACTAATGAGTAGAAAGAATACCATCCATCTCAAACTCCATTCAGGTAAATTAATTCTTCTGTTCATTAAAATTTAAGATTATAACTGATAGAAGGGAATATGGTTCCGATAATCGATAGCTGATAGGGCTTAGGTATTCCCGCGCCCGAATTCTTAAAGAAAACCGTGTATGGATTTTTGCGTGCATACACATTATATACCGAGAATACCCATGTGCCCGAAGCTATTTTCTTTCGTTTGTGATTGCCTTCAATAACAAGTGCCAGGTCAAGCCGATGATAGTCAGGTATCCGGTATTTATTGCGTTCCGAAAAGTAGGCCACGGTAGTATTCTCTATCGCAAAAGCAGAAAGTGGAACAGTAACAGGTCTGCCCGTGTGGTAGGTAAAATTTCCGGTGAAGAAATACCTTCGGGACAAATTATATTTCCACGAAAGGTTAGCGATATGAGGCTGGTCGTAATTAGCAGGATATTGTTTGCCCTGGTTGATCGATTCGTCCGTAGTCGGTCCGGAAATTAATCGGAAGGCCCTGGAGTAAGTATAATTCATTGACCACGTAAGCCGACCTGTATTTTTTGAAATCAGGGTTTCTAAACCATATGCCACTCCTTTTCCCTGAAGTAAATCTGTTTCCAGATGAGGATTCAATACGAGTTGGGCGCCATCTTTAAAATCGACAATATTATCAATTGATTTATAAAACACTTCGGCCGAGGCGTCAAACATCTTATTCTTTGAACTGACAAAATAACCCAGAGAAACCTGATCAGCACGTTGTGGTTTTAAATAGTATCCGCTGGGCTGCCAAATATCCACCGGGGTAACGGCTGTTGAATTTGTTATAAGGTGCAAGAATTGATATACTCTACTAAACCCCAACTTAACAGAAGATCTGGGGCCAGCCATCCATCGAAGGGAAGCTCTCGGCTCTAATCCCATATACATTTTACTGATTTGCCCACCACTGTAATGAAGCGTGTCAATTACATTCGAGATTTCAAGAGGTTGGTCTGGCTCATAGACATTTATAGAGGAAGGACCGAACGAAGCAAACATGGGAAACCGAATTCCAGCTTCCACAAAGAATCTATTTTGAAAAGCCAGATTGTCTGAAAAATAAAGCGCGTTCTCTAATGAATACTGTCGGGGCAGCGAAAGATTTTTGGCGCTGGAATTCGCGGAAGTGGGTTTGAGTGAACCTTGATTAAACTGATAATAGGTTGCTTGCCATCCATAATTTATTTGGTGTTTCCCCTGCTGATAAGTAAAGCCCGCCTTGAGTAACGAGGAAGTGAGTTGAAAGGAGAGTTCGGAACCATTTAATTCATCTTTGTTTAAGACATTATATGAATAGGAACTTACCCCGCCACTGAACTCGGCCAAATGGGTAGGAGAAATCTGATAATCAACCCGCACACCCCCCAAGATGTTTTTCCATTGATAGGTTGTGTCTCCGTCCAGTGTAAATGAATCTTTACTCGAATAGCCGGTTGCCGAAAGCTTAAGCCGATCATTAATTTTATGCGTCAACTTAATGGTTCCATCGTAAAAGAAAACAGAGCTGTTTTCCAGATTAATGTAGTCGGTGCGAATGGCACGAACTAACCA
>JAEUUB010000734.1 GCA_016787745.1 Cyclobacteriaceae bacterium | reverse complement strand
GCCAGATTCCGTTGCTTTGTGGCATCGATAACCGCCAATCTAAGATTCTCAGTAGTGCGCTCCAACTGATCGTACTGTTCCTGGATTTTCTTGGTTTGTTCTTCAACTACTTTGAGAGCAGTTTCGGCAACGCCTTGTAATCTTATCGCCTCATCACGCTGAGTTTGCGCTTCCTTACTTGCTGCTTCCGCTGCAAATCGTTGTTTTTCTGCTTCAATCCGCTGGAAGAATCCATACACGAAAAATCCGGTTGCGATCAGCAATAACAAAGCTAGAATGAGGTTAGTAATCCGGGCTCTGCGCAACATTCTGCGTTGCAAAAGCTCCTGATTTTTTAATTCTGCTTCGTAGGTAATACGACTCGTATCCAAGAAAACAATCGCTCTTTCAAAAGCGATATCGTACCGCTGTGCCCATTGCCGGGTTGGCTTTTGTTTTTTCTGCCAGTTTAAAGCAAGCTGTAAATCAGGTGGCCGCCACAAACTTGTTTTACCAATCTGATACATAGCAGCGGCATCTGACACCCGTTTATACATGTGGGCCGATTCATACTCTTCATCTACCCAAGCCGATAGACGAGTCCAGATACGCATCAAACTTTCGTGAGAAAGTTCAATAACAGAATCAGAATTTAGAACTTGATGTGCTCCGGGCATTAAAAAAGATCGCCCGGGTTTTCGGAATCGTTCAACAACTGAAATAACTTGTTCTTCCTCCACCTGCGCCAGGGCGGCTACTTCTGATACTCTTGCCGGTCTCCTCAGTTCAAGGGTTTCCGAACTCTTTTCCGAAAGGCTCTTAAAAAGAACTTCGGCAATTCCTTTCTCTTTAGGAGACAATTCATCGTACGCTTCATTGGCATGTAATGATAATGCCTGTGCAATCCGACCAATCGCGTTATAGTGACGGATATCTAATGGCTCGCCCTCTTCCCGATTTGCCACCCAGTAATCCCAGGTGCGCATAAGTGCATGCTGCAGAATGGGCAGTTGATCCTGGTTATCCCCTATATCACTTAATAGGCGCTTTACTAAACGTTGTGAGATGCGACCCCCACCCACCGCAATGGGCCCCTCAATAGCCAGTCGCTTTTGATCACGGGTCATTTGTGGTACCAGATAGTTGCTGGCATTAATCATCTGGGTCAGCCCCTGAAACGAAGCACATTCTCCAATAAAATCAGAACGCATGTTCAGGGAGACATAAGCTGGCACATCCCGTTGACCAACGGCATTGATCAATAGATTTACGTAGGCAATAGATTCGTTTGTAAAATCCTCATTATCAGAGTCTTTATGCCTGAATAACTCCTCAAATTGATCGATTAGAAAGAAAATATTCTCGCTTTTTGAAGATTGGAGGTGGCGAGTCAACTCCACAAGGCCATTCGCGCTGTTACGCAATACCGAACTAATTATCGCCTTGTGAATAACTCTATCCTCGTCCTTGATACGCCCCTCCTCCACCAAAAAGTTGACTGCCGCTAAACTCAGATTCTCAATAGGCGAGTTACCCGGTCGGGTAGTTATTACCTTCCAATGCGGCCCCGAATCGGTCATGAAGCCACCGTATAAAACCGGGATTAACCCGCAATGCATTAAACTTGACTTACCGCTACCTGAATAACCCATTATGGTTACTGAGCGATGGTGGTATAGCTTTAAAAGAATTTCATCAACCTGACCCTCGCGACCAAAAAACAAATGGCTGTCGTCAAGGGTAAACGGACGTAATCCAGGAAACGGATTATTTCCAATCTTCTCACCAGAAAATAAGGGATCTGGTGAGGAGTCACTCAATTCGCCAACCCGGACGGAATAGTTCAGCATCCTTTTAGAAACTGTAAAGACTGAAATTTAAATAAAATAGAGAGGATTTCGGATATTTTACTCGAGTATTCTTAAGCTTAAAAAATAGTCTTGATCCTCTTCTTAGTCTAAAAAATCTGTGAAATTTAAACTAAAATCAAACATATTCCAAAACCTTGTCGGCTAACTTTACATGATCTGATAGAAGTTCATAAAACCGGTCTTTATTAAACTTCAATAAAATGGTGACCCCTTTAGCTTTAACCATGTTAGAATTAGCGAATCCCGAAGAAGCTAATTGTTCTCCGATAAACTGACCTTCCAGATACTCAACCACAAAACTTCCTTTGAAATAATATTCAACGGCACCCTGATAAATAATGTAGAAGTCGTTATTTACTTTTTCATCAACGCTAAGTACCTCAGCGTCATTTAGTACGACAGTTTTCGATATGTCAGCCAGGCGCGACAAAGTGAGTCCAGCCATTCCTTCGAAGAGTGGGATTTGTTGAAAGAAAAGCACCTTCTTATAACTCATCAGGGTAAATTGTTTTTCATTGCCCAGGATAGCATAATCCAACTCGCGCTTTATTTCACTGCCCAACCGAACAACATTTGAAAGATACAGTTCGGGGCTTATTTGATATAAGGACCAGCCCGCTGTTTCCCTGATAAGCGGATCGGGGTTAAAGAGCTGTGCAATCAGATCTAAACTAAAATCTTCAATCCGTTGCTGGCCCAATTGATATAGTACCGCTGCCTTCGTCCACCGATTGCTTTGTGTAAACTCCCGATTAATTAAAAATTTAAGAACCAGTTTCTCATCCAATTGCACGCGTGGATAAAAGATTTCCAGGCGTTTTATTTTCTCCGAAATACTGAGATCATCAAGTACAGGAATTACCTGTTGTTTGAGTTGTTCTGAAAGAAAAACATCCAGCAACTCTACAGCATACGTAACCCCTTCAGCGGTTCCACTTTCAATGTTTTCCTTCACCAATTGGATTGAGCGGGTATCGTACAACATGGCAAGAAGCATGTAAATGTGCTCTATGTCGTTTTGTATTTCGCGATTCAGGGCCCTGCGAACAACAGCCGAAACTTCTTCATCTCCTATCTCCTGAATTGCTCCCAAATTCCATGTGATGTCGGCAATATCCGATTCGATTGCGTTTTTAATTCGGCTCACTTGCGACATGCCTGCTTTAAACCCTGACTCCCCTAATGCCAACAGTACCTCGGAAACGATTACCTTATCCGGGTAGTCGATTTTATTCCAAAGCATTTCCTTCGCCCTTGCTCCTCCAATCGCTCCAATAATTTGTACCAATCGAAGCATAATTGCTGAAGCTTGACCCGATCTATAAAACGAGTTATCCAACAAGGGAAGTGCCGGTTCGCCAATTAGAATTAAAGCGTTCATGGCCTCATTACCGTGTTGTATATTTCCAAGATTTTCAATGAGAGCGGAGATCACCTCGTTGTCGTTCTTTTTAGTAGCCGTTTTAATGGCGGCACTTCGCACCTTAGGCTCGCTGTCATTTAATAGTTCAATAAGGAAACCGATATTCTCTTTGTTTTGCGAATGAAGCAATAGCTCAGCACTGTAGTGTCTGTCGTTAGAATCCAGTGATCTTGCCAATCTTTGAATACGTGTCTTTTGAATATCGCCCCCACTCGTCAATATCAAATCAATATCGTTCTTGGAAAGAATATTTTTATTACCCGTGGATACTTTATTGTTATCAACGCGAATCACATAATTTTCAGATACGGAGAGGCCTTTTAACTCATTCATTTTTCGCTGTGCATATTCTTTGCAACTCTCCGCGGTATTCTTCATTAAGGAGTTTACCCAAGCACCCGACTTAGAAGGGTCAATTTTTTCCAGAAGTTTAAACGAAAAAACAGCTTTGGCTGCGTCTTGCCCAAGAAGGTTGGTTTCTAACTTAGTAGTGATTTGTGAATAACCAATCTCCAGTCTATCCTGAAACTCACCGGTATGTTCAAGTTTGGATCTGATTTTTCCCTTATACTCCTGATACAGATTTTGAATGACTCTGAAATAAGCGAGAATAAGTCCAAGCACAATAACGGGCACCCAAATTATTTTAAAAAAAGGAGCTAAGGCAAACAGGAAAATAAAGATACCCGCAATAAGTCTACCCGACTCATTAACCACCCCTTCAACTTTTGCCTGAATGCTAAAGCGATAGCGACTATCAAGCGGTATAAACAAGAGTTTATAAATCGGATTTTCCAAAGAGTCTTTTAACATGCTATTAAAGAGGCGGGTAACCGCCACAAAAAGAAAGAAATAAATGTAGGTTGCGGGATTACTTGTAATGTCATATCCCAGAAATGCTCCTGACAACACTGACCCTATAGACAAAAGTGCCACAACCACAGGTAGGACAAATAACGAAATACGAATTCCATAAATAGTCAGGATTTTATCATTCACAAATAGCTGCATGAACAAACTGAGGGCGTAAATGGCCCCATTAAAAAAGGCCAGAAAGTTTGTGAGATCGCGTTGGTCCGGATACTGCTTATTGAGTAACGTTTGAAAAGTAAACTGATTAAAGCTGAAGGTAACCATGGAGATAATCAAAAAGGTACTAAGCAAACCGATATACCGATCTTTGAATATCTTACTAAAGCGTGTTTCGTTCTTAACATCTTTATCGGAACTCAACCGAGCCAAATCAAATTTTACAGCTATTAGGATGAGACAGATTAATGAGCCTACAATACTTACGTTACAAACGAGCAAATAATTGGAAGTATCCGGAAAAAAAGAGGCCGTGAATGGAATTAGAAAATTGGCTATAATGATAGCAATTAGCTGTCCGGTATCGATCCATCCAATTATTCGTTTTGATTGCTTAAAATTAAAGAGCCTTCCAAATATTCCCCAATAGCAAAGCAGAAGGATAGCCGTCATTGGTCCGATGAGGCAATACATTAGAAAAAGTGTAATCTGCTGTACGTTCTCTTCGGCAAAATGGTAGAAATAGTATAGTGCAAAAGTTGCCAATACAATCAATACGATACTGACAATCGTAAGCGTAACAAACCGTATTCTATTCTGAAA
>JAEUUB010000719.1 GCA_016787745.1 Cyclobacteriaceae bacterium | reverse complement strand
TGTGCGGCATGCATCGGGTCATTCATCAGGCTGGCATTAAATTCAGCCGCGGTAGCCTGCAATCTGGCAGCCGCCTCGCCCGGAGCCAGCATGTTCTCAAAAAAGGCATCGCGCTGCTGGTCAAAAGTTTCAGAGACCTGTTCTTCTTCTTTATTTTCTTGATTCTTTTGGCAAGACAATACCAACATTGTCAGGAATAAGATACCGAGTAGTTTTTTCATGTAAGCAAAATTTTTAGACGTTTGATATAGTATTTCAGTCGGCTAAGGTAATTAAACTTTTTATTGCCCGAAAGAAAACTAATACCCTCAAACCATCATTTTTCAGCACAATGGGTCAGGAAACATGTATCTTTAAAACTCATAAAACCCCGAATATGAGGATTATAGCAGTGCTTCTTTTTTATATGGCGAGTATTTCCTGTGCGCGCAGCCAGGTATTAATCTCTTTGCTGTTTGGTGATAAACTCAATTCCGACAAGATTGAATTTGGTCTGGATGGGGGTATCAACTTCCCGGACATCCGCGGCCTGGACGAGGGAAAAATGAAAAGCGCTTTTAATCTTGGGTTTTATTTTGATATTAAATTGAAAGACCCTCAATGGATGGTCCATACCGGGGTGCTTGTAAAGTCTACCTTAGGAACCAGTGACCTGCCCGTATATCCCCTTAACGATCCGGATTTGGACAACGCTTTTGTTAATGGGGAGGTGCGAAGAATGATCAACTATTTCAATGTTCCGCTCGCAATGAAATACGAATTCAAAAAGCATTTTTATGTTGAGGGTGGAATCATGCCTTCGCTGAGAGCAAAAGCCTTCGATGTATTTACAACAGAAGTAAAAGACAAGGAAGATTTGGAATACAAGTTAAATATAAGCGATCAGTTTCACCGGCTTGATTTTGGATTAGTGGGTGGCGTGGGCTATCGGCTAATGGGTGGAAACGGAATGAATTTTACTTTTCGGTATTACTATGGATTAGTGGATATAACCCTTGATGATTCTACACCCGATCAATTCAATACCTCTCTGTACCTGGCCGCAGGAATTCCTATTGGAGCCGGCAAAGCAAAAAAGAAACGAGAAGCAGCGCTTGATAAAAAATAAAATTTACAAACCAAACCGATATTGAAGTCCTCCAATAATCTGTTGTCTTGATCCCAGAAATCCGTACTCAAACCGCAACATCCAGTGTCTGTTATATTGGTATTGGCCGCCCACCACAAAATTCCACATATCTTTGGGGCGTTTGTCAAGCGAATACTGAATTGATGCACTTTGTTCATCATTCAAGGCTTCGTCCATGCTGTTGAGAAAACCTCCGACACGGGTAAGCGCACGATTGGCTGTTTCATGCTTGGCAATATTTACAGGATTTTTCTGCTCAATCGAAGACAACCCATTCCACCAGGTATCCAC
>JAEUUB010000658.1 GCA_016787745.1 Cyclobacteriaceae bacterium | reverse complement strand
CAGGCGACAGAAAAGCGGTTGAACTATTTCAGAACGAAGACACACTCTGGGAATTTACCAAAGCCGACAACTGGCATTACGCTTTGATCATCGGGAAAAATTACACCGTTGGAGATACTGAAATCAGTAGTGAACTTATTGCCCCTACGATCATCAAAGAATTTGAAAAGGTGGTTTTGGTTTATAGACACATGAAGGATATTGATGGGTAAAATTTCCGATTAGCGGAATTGAGAAAGGGAAGATTTAATAGTCCTCTCAATCTCAACCGGTCATTCCGGCCAAGCATGACGAATCGTTAATAATAAATCTCTTTTTATCGCGTGTTACTAACACTAATCAAGCGACTGCGCGAGCCGGAATCTCATAAAGAGTAAAATGCACTTCGAAGAGATACCGGCTCTCGTTCCTCGGCCGGTATGACATTTCATTGGAAGCTTCACTCAACTTCTTTATCACATTGTTCAAATTTTTGCAAGAATCAATCCATTATATGGTGTGTATCGGCTAGTGCAGAAACTTTAATTTTCCCGCCTTTGGTTCCTTGGAGGCATCACTCATTTCCAAGTACTGCTCCATTTTCCTGTCTGCCGACAGGCAGGCCCGCCACCTTGCACACGTGTATAATTGAATTTGATATTAGTTTTTGAAGCGTTCATCGTTGTGATATTCTAAAAATTCCTTGGCAGGAAAAATTTTTCGGGGTGGGAGAATAGATTGATTATCATATTTCAAGAAGTAATTCTTTATCGATTCATCTTTTGATTTCTTTAAAACAGAAGAAACTTTGATTTTATAATTTGGGAGAATAGTAATCAATCCACTCTCAAATGCTTTATCATGCAGCGCGTTTAGTGAAAGTCCGTTTTCGGGATTCATTCGATTCTTTTCATCAAGACCCCACGGACGAATATGCCCTGCCACTAAAAGTTCATGGCTTGATAATCCAGTTATACAACATTTATTATCATAAGAAGATAAAATCATCGAGCGAAAGAAATTCTGGTTGACTCTAATCTTTACTAGTTGTGTTCTTACCTTTCCTTCTTTTGGCAATTCCTTAACATCAATATCGTTTAGTTTTTCTATGCTGCTATTTGAATATTTTGCCAGCAATTTCTCACTTTCAAAAGGAAGTTTATCCCAATTACTATAGAACTGATTCCATATCTCTAAGTCAAGCTTACTCGCGTTTGACGCACCCTTAATTCCTCTAGCTTTTAAACTTGGATCGAAGCTAGCAAAGTTCACTAGTTTAAATGAAACTGAATTTGGCGTTCTTCCAATTAGCTGTGAAAGCTCAATTATCTTTGGATTGTTTCGATGGATTTTTCCAAAAGGAAGTTTACAATACAAATTGATGGCAAGAATCAGCTCATCTTTCGTCCAAAGCTTCTGTCCTTCTTTCATCTTATTTGACTTTCATTAATCACCATTGTTTAGTCCCAACGTACCATTGATCAATTGACCACATTTGCTTTTAAGTCATTTACATTTAACAACCTTTCAGTCTATTGTCTTAAAGGTGCAATCGTTTAGTATCAATTCTTTTTCGCAGGTCGCTTGTATTTAACAGGCGGTGCGGGCTCAGGTTTTAATTCTACGGTTTGTGTTTTCAGCAAGGTTAGGGCTTCCTGTACCGCACGTTCCAGTTGCGGATCTTTTCCTTTTATTACATCGGCCGGAGTTTGCTCTACGGCAATGTCGGGCGAGATGCCCACACCTTCCACGGCCCACTTGCCATCAACATCGTAAAAGCCCCCGCGCGGAGCCACCATTCGTCCGCCATCCACAAACGGGGGCGTATCCCACGTGCCCACCAAACCGCCCCAGGTTTTGGTTCCTACCAGCGGCCCGATTTTCATTTTGTTAAACAGATAAGGAAGTAAATCTCCGCCCGAGCCGGCCCGCTCATTGATCAACATTACCTTAGGACCAAAGATGCCGGCATTGGGGGTTAAGAACGGCCGGTGGTCGCCTACCTTGCTGTTGAAATAACCCATTAACTGCCGCGCCATAATGTCTACCATATAATCGGCTGCCGAGCCGCCACCGTTATTTCGCTCGTCAATCACTGCACCTTTTTTATCTTGTTGTGCAAAGTAGTAGCGATTAAAATAGGTATAGCCCGGCCCACCCGTGTTGGGTATATATACATAGGCAATTTTTCCACCCGAAAGCTCATCCACTTTTTTGCGATTGCTCTCTACCCAATTCATCATCCGTAATTGATTTTCGTTGGCCACTGGCACCACATTTACCCAGCGCGATCCTTCAAGACCAGGTTTACTGTTTACCCTGATTTTTGTTTGGCGGTCGGCCGTGCCTTCAAAATATTTGTAAAGATTTTCTGTAGCAGAAATAGCAACGCCATTTACTTCCAACAGATAATCGCCTTCTTTTATACCGATGCCCGGTTCGCGCAGCGGA
>JAEUUB010000651.1 GCA_016787745.1 Cyclobacteriaceae bacterium | reverse complement strand
AATGAGTATCGCTGTGATGAATCATGTGAAACTTCCACATCCACTTTACACGGTGTAATAGATAATGAACCAGGTATTGAGCCATTAATTCAAAGATGAGAATACACAAAAGCAATTCGGCCCAGATTGGCCAATCAATTACATAGGTTAATCCAAACTGATTGGATTCTATCCATACAAAAACGCCCACCGTTACAATTCCAAAAACTAGATTAATAATCATGGTGGTGGTTAGAAACACAAAATTGACACCGGCATGTTTCCACTTTTTATAGTTAAAAGTGAATAGCGGAAAACTTCCTTCTAAAATCCAGCAAACAAACAGACATATGAAGATCCACGCTGCGCGCTGCCAGGTAGGCATAGTTTCAAAGAAATTTAAAAATGCTTCCATAATTCAATTTCTGATTTAAAATTCATTAATCAAATAGTACGGTCAATCGGTCGTGTGAGGCATGTGGGGCCGCCCCCGCCCTTTACACTGATTTCGTTTCCTTCATACTCCCACACGGTGCAGCCTGCCTGCTCCAATCTATGTTTTGTAATTGGATTTCCTTTTACCATAACAACTTCACGTGGCCCTATGGCAAGAACATTACATCCCATAGAGTCCCATTCCGAATCGGGCACTTCCACAAATGAAAATCCTTTATCTAATAATGTATTCCGAAATGCGATGGGCATGAGCGATGAATATACAACCGCCAAATCTTTATCCACCGGACTCAACACTGACATTAAATGAAACACATCGGCTGGACCTTTGTAATGTGGCATGGACACTACCAATACCTCAATACCAAAAGGCGCTAACAAATTTTTAAGTTGATTTATTCCCGCTTCGTTTGTGCGGTAAGTATGACCAACAGCAAGAGTTTTTGAATCAATCCATGCAACATCACCTCCTTCTAATGTTCCGGGTGATTTTATCTCACCCAGGATTTTCATTTTATTTTGTTCGAAGGCAATTCGTTCGGCAGCAGGTTCGTTTTTCCTTTGTGCCTTTCCCATGTTGCAAATGATCATTCCAAAATCGGTAGCAATGGATGCATCGCGACAGTAAATGGAATCCATGGTAACATTAGAATCTAATGGAAGATGTGAAATACTTGCTCCACTCCTGCTAAGAATCTTTTCAAACTCGACATGTTCAGCTATTGCTTTTGTAAAATCAGGTTTATCTAGAAAATTTAATTCTTTCCATTGATTGCTTACTTGTTGTTCGCTTACAAAAGCAGTCTCCGGTTTTTTTATAAAGACCGATTTAAGTTTACCGTACTCAGAATGACATGTTGTTTTCAAAGGGTTTCTTTCTTTTTAATTTGAAGAAAAGCATAAAATGGTAAGCCCGCCATTAACATGATAAATCCCCAGTAAACAATTTCCTCACCCGAACCGATTACCGCCCACATGGAATACATGAAAGCCAGAAACGCAACAGTCATTTTTCCCCATCGCATTCCAGATTGCCTACTATCTAAAATAAAAAAAGTGATTATTGAAAATAAGTAGGCAATTAAAGCAGTTAGCGTTCCCAAGAGAATGGCAAACTTGTACGTACTAGCTAAGCTGTTGCTAAAGTTCATCATCGTTAGCACAGAAATAAGAACACTGGTGATCACCAAGCCCCAGGCCGGAACATTATTTTTATTTTCTTTTCCGAAAATTTTTGGAAACAAATTGTTGCGCGCAGCAGCCATGGGCATTTGGCCTTGTATCAAAATCCATCCATTAAGTGCTCCAAAGGTTGAGATCACCGCACCACCCGCCACTAGATACCGCGCTTCCTCACCCCAAATAGCGGCAGCCGCATCCGCAAAGGGCGCCTGCGATTCAACAAGGATTGAAGGTGGAATGATTCCCATAACAGCCACTGTTCCTGCTATGTAAATAATGGTGGTAATTATTGTCCCAAGGATGGTCGCTCGGGCAACCGTCTTCTCAGCATTTTTAACACTTCCTGAAGGAATTGTGGCGCACTCCAATCCTAGAAAGGCGAATAATGTTAATGTAGTAGTACTCGTAATAGCGGATAGATTTGATTCAGCACTTACATTGAATGGAACAAAATGATCCATATTCAAATAGAAGAGTCCACCAATTGTGATTACAAGGAGCGGAAGTATTTTTAAGATTGTGGTAATTACCTGAACAATCCCAGCTTCTTTAATTCCTTTTGTGTTAATCCAGGTCAAAAACCAAACAGCTAACAAACCAGTTCCGACAGCAAGTATTGGATTGTTTCCTAAGGCCGGCACGAATGCAGTTAGATAACTTACAAAAGCAACCGTGATAGCCGCATTAGTACACCATACAGAAATCCAATAACCCCAAGCGACTAAAAAACCGGCAAAGTTTCCCATGCCCTCTCGCGTATAAGCATAGGGACCACCTGTGGCAGAGGGTTGAAGTTTGCTTAACCAACTAAACACAAGGGCAAGGCAGATTGCACCCGCTCCCGATATTAACCAGCCAATCAAACTTATGCCTCCAAAAATTCCGAGTGTAGCCGGTAGCATAAACAAACCCGAAGCAATCATATTACCGATTACTAACGAGGTTGCAGTCCAGATTCCTATTTTGGCTTTTTCAGGATTCGTCATCAGTTAATTACAGAGTATTTAATACTGTAATTAACAAAGAGATTAACAATAATGAAACACTATTCCTTGACTTTAATAGTTAAAGTTATTTCCAATTTTTCCCAGGCAATTACTATTTTACCTTCCGATTCATTGACAGTCGTTACAGAATACCGAAGTCGCTCTTGATTTACTTCGTTGATGATTGGCTTCACCTTTACCCGAACAACATCGTCTTTTGCATCATAGTCATCGGCTAAATGTTGTTCCCAATTTCGATTTATAATAATTGTCCACTCGTCCTTGCCGGGAATAGTAAATAATGCATACGTACCGGCATCAAGTGTAACTCCACCAACAATAAGTGATTGATCAGTTGTAATATTGGTAGCCATGTGTGCTCCCGTTGACCAAACCTTATCGAAGGGAACGAGCCCGCCCCAAATGATTCTTCCTCGCACCGCTGGCGAATAATAATTAATAGTTAAGTGTGCATGACCAATTTCACCTTTAGCCCTCGCTTGCGTACTTCCTTTTAAGGTATCTGGTTCCGATTGAACTGAAATTTCATTGACAACAATCTCCTTTGGTTCCTCTGCTACACCGGATTCATTTTGTTCAGTCCTCGGAGTTGATGAGCAGCTCGCTAGCACAAGCATGATGCATCCGATTATACTTACCTGTTTCATGTTACTTAGCTAAGTTTAGTGTACCTACCTTAATTGATTTCTCTTTATCGTCTGTCCATGCAAACAACAATTGATCACCTGTCTTTGTCATTTGTGGAAATCCGCTAGAGCGTGCGCCTGATGAATTGGCTACTTCCCATGGTAAATCTTTTTCACCACTTCTATGAATGATGCGGGCTTTGATAGTTGGTCCTTCCATCCAACTTACTACTGCCTTATCTGCGTCTAGTAAAACGATATCCACTCTTCCTATTGCTTTTCCTTCGTCAATTCGAATTGGTTCTTCAAAAGTTTCACCTCCATTTTCAGAGAAGGCAACATTTACCTGAGCAGTGTCACTGGCAGCTGTAAACCAGGCTACCGCTACATTATTTTCCTTGCTTGAAATTCGTGGACCATTTACCGGGCAGCCTGCTATGTTCCAGTCATCTTTATGCACAGGCTGGGGCGTTGTCCATTCATTATTTACTAATCTAACAATAGACATGTCACGTATTTCCTCATCCGAGCGATCGCGATAGACAACCACCGGACCATTAGATGTAATGGCAGCTGTAGTTTGACAACAGTCGCATGTTTTGTTATCCAATTCCCATTCGTTAATCTTTTTTCCTGTGGGATCAATAATCGCGGCACGCAAGCTCATTGCTCCATGATGACCGCTGTGATCCCCGGCCATATTCTCCATGCCTTCCATCACTGTATTTCTTCCATCCAGCCAGGTAACAAAGAAATTATCCCCGTAA
>JAEUUB010000591.1 GCA_016787745.1 Cyclobacteriaceae bacterium | reverse complement strand
ACGGAACGCTTTCTTCTTACATAAGCGGGCAAGGCACGTGAGTTTCCACTATTACCGTAATTCGGGTTTTAAAAATTTGCCCGTAAAACTGGCTGGGTTTTTAGAAACTTCTTCCGGTGTGCCTTTGGCAATAACACGACCACCTCCCGCTCCGCCCTCAGGGCCAAGATCTACGAGGTAATCGGCCGACTTGATTACATCCATGTTATGTTCAATCACCAGAACGGTATTTCCTTTGTCTACTAACTTTTGTAAAACATCCAGCAGATGGCTTATATCCTGAAAGTGCAAGCCCGTGGTAGGCTCATCTAATATATACAGTGTTTTGCCCGTGTCTCGTTTTGATAGTTCGGTGGCCAGCTTTACGCGCTGCGCTTCTCCACCCGATAAGGTGGTAGCATGTTGGCCTAATGAAATATAACCCAACCCCACTTCACTCAACGTTTGAATTTTTCTTAGAATCCGGGGCTGATTTTCAAAAAAGCTTACCGCTTCCTCCACCGTCATATCCAAAACATCCGAAATGGATTTTCCTTTGAAACGCACTTCCAGAGTTTCGCGGTTGTAGCGTTTGCCCTTGCATGTTTCGCAGGGCACATACACATCGGGTAAAAATTCCATTTCAATCAAACGCAAGCCGGCTCCTTCACACGTTTCGCAGCGCCCTCCTTTGACATTGAAAGAGAAACGGCCTGTTTTATAACCCCGGATTTTTGCTTCCGGCATTTGTGTGAATAAGTCGCGGATATCAGTAAATACACCGGTGTATGTGGCCGGGTTTGAACGCGGAGTTCGACCAATGGGCGACTGATCAACCTCAATTACCTTGTCAATTAATTTTAATCCATCAATTTTCTTGTAAGGAAGTGGCGCTGTATGGGAATTGAAAAAGTATTGATTTAAAATCGGAAAGAGGGTATCGTGAATTAGTGTAGACTTACCACTTCCTGACACCCCGGTAATGCACATAAACGTGCTTAATGGAATTTCCAGATCTACATTTTTTAAATTATTCCCAGTGGCTCCGTAGAGCGAGATTTTTTCTCCACTTCCTTCTCTGCGCTGCTTACGATACTCAATACCCAATTGTCCACTCAGGTATTGAGCCGTGGTACTATTACTTTTTAAAAAACTCTCAGGCTCACCTTGTGCGACTATACTTCCTCCATGTCGGCCGGCCCCAGGACCGATATCTATCACATAATCCGATTCGAGCATCATTTCCTTATCATGCTCCACAACAATAACGGAGTTACCCAAATCACGTAAGTCTTTAAGGGCTTTAATAAGTTTTACATTATCGCGCGCGTGTAGTCCTATGCTCGGCTCGTCCAAAATATAGAGTACCCCAACGAGCTGTGTGCCAATTTGCGTGGCCAGACGAATTCGTTGCGCCTCGCCTCCACTTAATGTGCGAAGCGGTCGGTTTAAGTGCAAATAGTCAAGACCAACATCTAACAAAAATCCAATTCGCTTCCGGATTTCTTTTAGCACTTCAACGGCAATCAATCGCTGCTTTTCGTTGATGCGGGTTTCAAGGCCCTCAAACCATTTTTGCAGGGCGTTAATATTCATCCCAGCCAACTGAGCAATGTTTGTGTTGTCGATTTTAAAGTGTAACGATTCTTTTTTTAAACGGGCGCCTTCGCACTCGGGGCAAATTTTTGTAACGGTAAAATCGTCTACCCATTTGCGCATAGCTTCCGAGCCCTCATCCTTTTGCTTTTGTAAGAAATTGATAATGCCTTCAAAACGGGTGTTCCATTCCGTGCCCGGATATTTTACAGAAGCTACCGCCACAGGCACATCATCGCCATACAACAATACTTTAAGAGCCTCTTTTGAAATATCCTTCACCGGAGTGGTGAGCGTGAACTTGTATCGTTTAAGAATCGCCTCAATTTTTTTAAAGATCCAGATGTCGCGGTATTCCCCCAAAGGCAAGATCCCACCACGACTTATGCTCAATTTCTTATCGGGGATAATTGAATCCTCCGTTATCTCTTCAATAACTCCTAACCCAGTACATGCGGGGCATGCGCCATAGGGAGAATTAAATGAGAAATTGTTTGGAGCCGGTTCATCGTACGATAATCCGGTTTTCGGATCCATCAAAAATTTAGAAAAGTGATGAATCTTCTGGCTCTCCTCCATGATCATCAAAACACCTTTGCCTTCCTTCATAGCTGTGGCA
>JAEUUB010000578.1 GCA_016787745.1 Cyclobacteriaceae bacterium | reverse complement strand
TAGGTGGATTTAACCATTTGTTGGTTTTACCAATTGCAATATTCTCCAAATCTAAATCGTTAAAGCTATTTAATATAACGTCTCATTATGTAACGGGTGCCGTTTAAGACGTTTAAGAAGTGTTATTTTTGTTACATAATGTTTATGCGTTATGTTAAGTAGCTTAGGCATTCGGGCTTACCGAAATCTTAATAGAAAGTTTTTTTAGCGCGGGCATTCAATAATTCAATCTTTATAATTCATCACTAGACTGGGGCAGCGACACTCTTTGGCGGGCTTTGGATGTGGGAGGGATGTGCGGCCTGACAATGTGTGTTGATGCTGCGCTGGCAAAAGCAATAGGGATAGAAGCGAAAAGCACGAAGCGCGTGAGCATGAGTGAGGCCGGACTTGCAGCGAATAGCCCGGGCCGCAGGCATTGCTAAAACATATAGTTTATCTTTTACTCAACTACATCTAGTTTATCAATATTTTCAAGAGCAAGTTTAATCTGTTTACCTTTCTTTGGTTTAAAAGGAATATTCAAAAGACGATAGTTTATAGTATTCGCTGAATGAAATGCACCTAAAAGATGAAGCATAAACTCTTTATCCAACCGGCAGTTAAGATACTTTTTTTTGTCGCTGGTAACTATGTCTAGCTTTTTATCATGGATAGAAGCAAGCCAAAGAATATCTAGCATTGCAGATTTTTTCTCATCAATTTCTTGAGCTAGTTCAAGCCATTCTAGATTAGATTTAAATAAAGCTGATTCTTCTGCCTTAAACTTAATTGCACCAATTTCTAAATACTCTGCCAAAGTCTTCTTATGAAGAATGACTTTGCAATCGTTTTTGCCAAGGTACGGCTCAATTTTTTTTCCTATTTCTTCTGGATACAAATCAATTATCTCGATTGTTTTTCCGCCAGAATTCAAAAAGCACTTCAAGAGTTTAAAAGCATGAGTGTCAGTTAAAGGAAAAGAGTATCCTGCAATTACTAGGCGGGAAGTTTTAGCAAGTTTACTCTCTGCTTCAGACCATACGGGCTCGAACAATTCCTTGTATACAGAAAAATCTTTCGTAGCAGATGGAGGAACAATGACAGGCATCAATGGCAGGCCAGTAATAGGATCATTTGGAGTAAAATAATACGAAAAGGGTTCATAATCTGGACGCCATCTGTCTTTGTAAGTATCGAACCATAATGATCCATCAATAAGACACCATTGATTATAGACGTTGTCTGGATCGGATACAAATTTTTGCTCTCCCGTTTGAAGATGTCGTGTCATATATGGCCCAAACCAATTTGTCGAGCCGTGCAATTTTAAAAGTTTATTTTTGGATTTCCTTTTTACGGGCTCACGCCATGTCTTTTCAAGCAGTCCAGTGAAATCAATATTATATCCATCATCAGGAAACCACTTACCAGAAGCAAAGAGAGCGCGGTCCAGTAAAGTGTCCCAATTAAAAGTTATAAATGTATCAGCCTTATTACTATTATTTACTAATGATTTATAGATGGGACATATGTCACCGTTCTGAATTTCATTAAGGACATGGGCAAACCAGAAAACAAATTGATCATACGCTTTCATATAACTGAAGCTATCTACAACATCTCCTTTTTTTCTCTTTTTTGTCCTGTCAAAAGAAGCACGAAGCTTTCGATCTATTTCTGCAAAAATTGATTCTATATCTTCATTAAACTTCAGAGGTTGTTCTACTGGTAAAATTCCCCTTGTGTCTCTTATGTAGTTAGCAATGAATCCTATCTTCACTTCCAAGTCTCCTGATATAAGAAGATTATAGAAGGTAGAGAAGTAGTTCTTTGCTAAAGGCGGATGGACATTCGCCTTTGATTTGTAGTAACCGTGGGAGGCTCCTGCACCGAGGAGATATACAGTGGCTTTCATTTTTATTTCAGTTAGCGGTGCAATCGTGCTAAATTATATAAAAAATTATTCACAGGGATCATTTCATGTTAATGTATTGACTGTCAATGTATTATTTACATAAAATCAAGTACTATTGTAATGTATTATACACTACAATTTGAAAATGTAGTGCATAAATATTGCTATAATGAAATATTATGTGCTATTTTGCATAATAAAAGCATAAAAATTATATGGAAAAGAATAGTAGAAGAATAAGATTTGAGAAAGTTGCAGGAAATAGGGTAAATAACCTACTTAAGACACTGAATAGTCTATCAAAATGCTCTAACAAGAACAATTACGACTATGATGATGGTGATGTAAGGAAAATGTTTAAGGTAATTAGGGATAGATTAAATGACGTAGAAAAGGATTTTTCAGGGCAATTGAATAAGGAAAGTAAGTCAGAATTTAAATTTTAGTGATGATGGAAGCTGTAAATCAAGCAAAGGAACCAACCTCAAAAGGTACTGGTGTATTCGATCAAATGGACAAAATGCCAGACATTAGTCTTAAGGAGTTGTATTATGTACTAAAGGCTTCACGAAGAAAGCTAAAGCAAAAATTTCAAAATGGAAATATAGAGCAGAAATTGAGTAGTTTATAACTATGCATTCTGTCTATTACATTCAGAAGCGATTTTGGCACCACTAATCTTAAGAAAATAAACTAGTTTCAAATTTAAATAACCCATAATCCAATGGCAGTCCAATCAATCCAAGACCTGTTTAACAGATTAATGCCGACAACAACACCTAAAGAACTAACTGATGTTTTGGTAGAGATCGGAGATTACCGTGACGTAGGCTTATCAAACCCAATTGGATTAGGACTATTTTGGCACCCATACGGTAATAAGACTAGTAACTACTCGACAATAGGATTGGCGAGTAAGCCTGGTAGAAGCTTAACTGAAAGAATAACTAACGCAATAGACGCTGTACTCGAGGATCATTCCGCTAAAGCTCCTTCTAAACCGCATAGTCCACAAGCTGCTGTTAATGAATGGTTCGGACGCCCGTTTAGCACTTCAGAATCTGGCTTGTACAATTGGAACTATGCTGAAGGTGGATTTGACCGAAAGGTTGGAGTAGTAATTAACCCATCAGATACTCGTGAAGCACCTACAATTGATGTTATTGATTTTGGAATTGGAATTCCGCCAAACAAGTTTCCAACAACTATTTTAAGTCTTCAAGAAGGGAATAAGATAACTAAGAAATTCTTAATCGGAGCCTTTGGCCAAGGTGGGTCCTCCACGTTGTCGTTCTGTGAATATGTTTTCATCTTTTCCCGGCATTTTGAAAATCCTGAGGTTATATCTTTTACAGTAATCAAAGAAATTCATCTGGGTGATGACTATAAAGAAAATTGTTACGCCTATTTAGCAACTAAAAATGGTCAAGGAGAAATAACAGTTCCCTCTTTCAATTTAAGTGATGCAATAAATCTTTATCCTGGGATTGAGAAACTGAGGATGAGCGAACTCAGAAAAGGAACTTTAGTCCGACATTATTCATTTCGCCTAACAAATATTTATAAAGACTTAAGTCCTTCGGAGGGAAGCTTATATCATTTCTTGCATTGTTCAATGTTCGACCCATTGATACCTTTTCAAATAATCGATTTAAGAAGTAAAGAGAAGAAAGTTGATCAAGAGATTATAAGAGGAAGTCGCAATAGGCTAATGAGGCTTGTTTCACTTGCTGAACAGGAATTAGATAGCTCAAATACCGAAATGAGGTTGTATCGACCAATTACTTTTATTAAGCCTTACGGAGCAACATCTACTTGCATTAAAGTAGAGTATTGGGTGGCTTTCAATTATAGAAAGAAAAAAGATAAGAAATCCGGAGAGGAGTATTATGATTTAAGAGGGGATTCGAATGCCTTGTTTGTTCAATCACGACATTTAGCTGTTCTTACAGTAAATGGGCAGAATCAAGGAGAACTAACAGTCACGCAGTTGATGAAGGACTTAGCTTTAGACTCTGTGGCTAAGCATTTAGTCATTCATATTGATGCGACTGAAGCACCTATGGACGTAAAAAGGAAGTTATTTACAACAAATAGAGAAAGCTTAAAGGATGGAGATGTTCTTGAGAGCATCAAACAAGAAGTTAGGCGAATACTCAGCGAGGATACTGAGTTGCGTGCAATTGAAAATGAACTGGTCGAAAAAGCAATAAAAGAAGTTACTGAAACCACAGATGATGAAGTTAAGAAACAGATAGTGAAACTTCTTCAAGAGGCTGGATTTGTACCAAGTACACAAGGAGATGTTACAAGACAAGGAAATAATGGTGAGGTAAATGTTTCTCCTTTGCCAAAGCCGCAAGGACCGTCAAAACCTCCACCAGTTCCACCTACCCCAATCCAGACACTACTTTATCCTGATGTTACGATCTTTCAAATAGTTTCCCCAAAAGACGGAATGAAAATTCGCTTAAATGGAACCTCAGTAGTCCATGTAGAAACTGATGCTGATTCACAATATGAAAAGGAAATACGCATTAAGATTGAGCCTGAAGCAATAGAAGTTGCATCTCATTTTCCGTTGAATGGAGGAAGAACTAAATGGAGACTTCGAGCCGATGAAAAAGCAGTAGTTGGCGACAAGGGTAAAATAATTGTAACATTAACCAAACCTGATGGAGATCAATTAAGAAGCGAAATTGAGTATGAAGTTCTCCAACCATTGGAGAAACCGGCAAAAGAAGAAAAAGGATTTATACCAGATTTTGAAGTTTTACCAATAAGTCCAGAAAGCGATCTTGAAAAATGGAATCTATTATGGCCCAATGTTCAAGAGGATTCTAAAGAGATTAGCGATGTAGCATATCGACCACAAAAAATAGGTGCCAAGACTATAGTTTACTATTCAACGATTTTTGGTCCATTCTCCTCAATGTGCGAGAGACTAAAGAGAGAAAGTCCACTTCTTTTCAAATTCTTTGAAACCAACTACAAAGTTTGGATTGGTTACCATGCAATTCTTCAGCTAAACACCGAGATTAACAATGAAGAACAAGATGAATTGAAGATAAGTATTGAACAAGAGAAGGAGAGGAGTAGGGTCGCACAAATGCAAGTGAAGCAAGCCCTAGAATCCGCGAAGTTAATGCTCACAGTATCTAAGCAGAAAGCTAATTCCTAGAGTAAAAACCTTATTTAGTTTGTCAATTTGTGGAATAGAACCAATTCGTTACTACTGTTAGTTGAACCTTTTTGATGGGCATACCATTTTCGATTTGGTACAACTCTCCACATTCTTGAATCTGAAATATCAAACTCAGTAAAGCCAGCAGCTTCCATTGTCTCCAGATATTTAGGGAGTTGCCATGATGGCTCTGAGAATGCAATTACCTGGACTATAATTGTATTTGTATCGCAAATTTTACTAATTGACGAAAAGGACTTTTTTATATTTAAAAAGTAATCTCTTAGGCCCTCTTGATTTCTGTCGCCCATTGTATAATGGGAAAGGCCATGACCATCTAGACCATTCGCAATCCAAAATGGTGCTGGTGTTTCTCTACGCCCCTGAATCTGCCAACGATGGTACATCACATGAACGCCTGGATATGGAGGTGACGTTAATATAAGCTTAGGGCTGCCCAATTTTTTGAATGTTCCGTCTAGGTGTATTTTTCGAGCCGGCTTATTTCTACAGATAACTTTAATCTTTTTTGATTCATTAATTGTGCAAATAGCACTTGCCATTTCGGAGATGTTTTCAAGAAGTTTATTTCTGAATTCATCAGTACTAGGAATGATCCTCTTTGAATCTATTGCCCATTGTCCTGACTTTAATAGAGCTGCCCGGAGAAAATTCTTAACGTTGGGCGGGGAGTCCAAATTCTCAACGGCATGAATATACTTTTCCATTAATACCCTAATAGGCCAAATTGACTTATCAGTGAAGTTTCTTAAATAACCTTCTTCGATCCACCTTGTTGGTCTGGTATATTCTCCGGTACACTTTAAGCTTGGGATGAATGTAAATGACCAATCAATAATACCTTCTATTTCTTTTGTACTGAGCGAGGTGGTCTTTACTTTGGAGACAAAGTAAGCAAGCGAACTAATATCAAATCCTATAGAATTTCTTTTTAGCACTTTGGATTCAACAAGAGTTGTTCCACCCCCCATAAAAGGATCAAGAATAAGATCACCTGGATTAGAGAATGTATTAATAATTTCTCTTACGAAAATAGGAGAGAACCTGGCGGGGTAATTATAAAAATCATGAGTAAATCCGCTCACCCTTTTTTTAGAATTGGCAGCATCTAAGATTGCAGTGAATTTAGTGGTATCTACGTTCATTACTTTTGTGGAAATACTTCATTTAACTTGTACTCCTTTTTATTCCTACCCAACTCTTTGATGGCATTAAGTACATTATGTTTCGTTAGTTCACGAGATTTCCTGTGATAATCTGGATCTTTGCAAAGAAAGTGAATCGTAGTCGGATTTAGGCCATCGACCTTACTAAGTGCCGCTTTGCTTATTCCTTCCTCATTCAAAATTTTCTGAAGCTTAGTCGACAAGTTGCTTTGATTTTAAATTAAAGGTAATAAATTCATTTAAATTTAATTAAATTTAATTAACTATTTATTATTGTTGCGAGGTGGCCAGCCCAAAAAAGAACGCTGGAGCGGTAAGCAATTGGTTACAACAACAGAGGATATAAAAATATTATTTATCTTGATAGCCATCTTTCCTTAAAACTCACCATACCTAGCCAACAAGAAAAATGATAGCTAAGATTTATGTTGCTGGACCCTATACTAAGGGTGACGTTGCAGTCAACGTTCGGAATGCAATTTCTGCAGCCAATGAGTTGGCTGACTTAGGATTTGCCCCATTCGTACCTCACTTCACTCACTTCTGGCACATGATCTTCCCCAGACCATACGAATTTTGGCTTGATCTTGATAATCAATTTCTCCCAGCTTGTGATGCTGTATTACGTCTTCCTGGAGAATCGTCTGGAGCTGATAAAGAAGTTAAACTTGCAGAAAGTCACGGAAAAAAAATTTTCTATTCACTTGAAGACTTGAAAAAAGAGTATGGAATCCAATAAAAGAGTAACTGAGAATAAACCATTAACTCGTTCGGTTGATAGTCTACAAAAGATATACGCGGTCATTATAGGTCTTGCAATTGCCAGGACAACGCAAGAAGTAGTTCAAGGAACTAATTGGAATGAGATTCTTCCGAGAATACAAGCTACAGCACCAGCTCTGCTATCATTCTTCTTCCTGATCGTTCCATTTTACCATGGTATGAATCGACACCTAGATTACTCCTATCTCGAAAGAGTACCACAACACAGTAAGATTGGGCTGATAATGGATTTCATTTTCTTTTCCCTCGAAGCAGCCTTATTTTTTCTCTTCGCAGACACTATTATCCTTGGCAAGGAATCATTTATAGTAATTGCATTAATATTGGGTTTAGATATTCTTTGGGGCACATTTGCGACCCTTTTGAATTATCATAAAGAGTCGGGTAAGCAAAATCCTTTCGCATGGGTTAAGATTAACATCGTTACATTAATATTTGGTTTTTTTATTTACGTCTACGGAGATAATCCAGTTATCGATGTTAGATGGTGCCTTGCAGTCTTGTTGGTTGGAAGAACTATTATTGACTATTATATGATGATGGACTTCTATTTTCCTGAAGAACCACAAGCCCCAACAGGAACCTGAACAAATACTTAACACTTACTTGATTGCCAATCAAGTCACTTTAATTGAGACCAATATTATGTTAAGTAACGCTAGCGCGGTGGCCTGGCAAAATAGCTGGGGTGCGATGGCATGTGTGGAGAAGCATTATTTTGCCTAGATTTTTTGTTTAGCCTTTTCATCATATTTAAAAAAAAAGCCCCCTAAAAAGGGAGCTCTGAAACTGCAACCTCAAGCCACAAGAACCTGAGGAAAACCTCTTTGATGCCAGAGGGACAGAAAGCAAACAGGAATGGCCTAACGCCAAACCGAAAACCGAACGATAGCCACCAGCCACCGATGCGGACACGAATGATATATTTAAACATAGCGCAATCCCACGGGACCGGATAGAAAGGTGCAAGGGCTGCCGTAAAAAAATACTACCCAAGGAATGTGGGTTGGAAGGAGGGGAGGGTGGAGATTTTTTTACGAGCAGGCGTAGCGAACCCTTGCAGCTTTCTATTCCGCAAGCCCGTAACTTTGTGTTATGTTTAAGTATCTCCAAATCACAATCAACTATGACCTTTGAAGAAGAAATCTACTTTTCCAGAAACCATGAGTGGAAGTCAATCAATCTGGACAAGCCACTTGAATTGGTTGCAAAATTTGATGATCGGGTACGAACTATTTATTTGGACCAGGCATCAATACTTCTAAATAATGAAAATAGCTTTTACAATTCATTTTCAGCAGGTGTAATTCTGTTTAGCGCCATTGAGTGGGTGGGGAGTTTCCTGACAAAGCACAATGGCTTCAAAAATAAACTTGATGAGTTCTTAAAGTACTCCAAGGACTATACTGCATTAGAATTAGATGAGAGAGAACAACTATCAAAAAAAATTACTGAGTGCTTTCGAAACGGTATAATTCACAATGGTAGGGTTAAGGATGCATGTCAGTTCGATTATAACTTTGATGAGAAGCTTTTTGCTTCAAAAGAAAATTTCCTAATAGTCAATACCAAACCGTTGCATGATCTGGTTGTAACCGTATTAAACCATTACATCGAAATACTGAATAAGGACGAGTTGATACTGCAGCAGTTTTTGGATCGGTTCAAGAATGAGTTCGATGTGGAGCTTAAGAAACTTGTCTCATGAGTCCCAAAATTATGTTAAGTAACGCTGCGCGGTGGCCCGGCCCAAAGGCGGGGTGGCGCGATGGCATGTGGGCGGAAGCATCTTTGGGCCTTGATTTTTTTCGTTCTTTTTGCATCAAGGCAAAAAGGACAAAAGAAAAATAAGGTGCGAACACCTTTGAAGTTCTGGTGAGCTATGGCGAACCTAATGAACTAATCCAGTGAGCTTTATCGCAATTCAATTGAATTGATCTTAGAGCGATGGATCAAGCATGTGTGATGCTGGCTTTGGCTGGCGCCAGGAATGTGCGGCCTGCATTACTTATGCTTGGCGCGGTTGGTTGCATTCATGCGCGTGGGCAAAAAACTTTCTTGCTCAATCTTTATCGTTTACATAGACACTCAAGGACGAGGTGTGCACGGCCCGGATGAGCGCGGCCTTGAGCGGCTATTTACACATAACGTCAAATTATATAACTGTGCAATGGCATGTGCGGAACAATCCCAAACTTCAAATCGAAGCCGAATAGTTCCAGACCAGCGTAGCAAAGGCATGTGCGCAATGGCACGCTGGGATGGTTAACATAATATAATTATAGAACTGTGCGTCAGGAACTTAGCGAGGAAGAAGTTATATAATTTATATTATGTTAAATAGTATTTCTGGAGCCTTCTCTATTATCTCCCATAATAAACAACCTTACATTCCGGATGGCTGTTCCTGAAGGAACTCACCCCCCTTGGAGTTACTTTCGAATTATAGCATCGTAGCGTACGCAACGGAAGACCGTTAACCGGATCGAGTTTACGCACAGCCGTATTGCTGCAATCGAGGCTTTCAAGCCCAGACAGATATTCAAACGCATTTAACTTTCTGATAAGTGTACCCCTGCAATCCAGGCTTTTTAAACGCGTCAATCCGCCAATCACCCTGAAATCTTCAAGCGGGGTATCAGAAAGATCCAAAGATTCAAGTTGATCCAACGCTGCCAGCGCTTCAATATCTCTAACCGGACTTTTACGCACGGTTAAAGACCGCAATCCCGGATGGTGGGTTAGCTCGGCTAAATCTACTATTTCAGTATCAGAGAAATATAAATCCGACAGCCTGATAAACTCTTCCAGCGGCTGCAGGGATATAACTGGTTGGGATTCAACGCGTAACGACTCCCCTGCTATCAACGTGTGCAGCGCCTCTGCAGATGGCTCCGGTCCTATGCGCTCCTGTAAAGGCTTTCTCCAGGAAGCCGGTAACTCGCGCCACCATTGCCTGAGTTTGTCTGTTTTATACACTACCAGGCAAGCCTGGTTTGCATCCATAAATCGTTTAACAACATCATCTGTCAACTCTGTATTGTCGGCATAGAGTACCTTTAGGTTCGGCAACACCAACTCCGGATTCAAACTTTTTATCTGAGTATTGCTGGCCCGTACCTCTCCCAACTTTTTAAATTGATTTATCACAGAGATGTCGCGTACGGGTGTGTTGCTTACATCCAGATAGGTTACGTCCATAAATATTTGTAAAGGCGCCAAATCAGAGACCGATGTATTGGCTAAAACAATCTTTCGCAATTGGCGCAGCTGCGCGAGAGGTTCCAAGTTTTTAACATCTTTATCCGAGACGTTAATAGAATCCAGTTTGGTAAGTCTGGCCAACTCCTCCTTCGAGGGATTGCTGCCAATCTTTGCCGTGCTGCTAAAAACTTTTTTCCAGGCAGGCGCAAGCATAGCCCACCAGCTTTTCAAATCTTCGCTATCATAAATTACCAGTACCGAGGGATTAGATTGCATGAATGACTCCGCCACCGTGCGGGTGATTGCGGTATGATCGCAATAGATTCGCTTTAGATTTGGTAAATTCTGTAAGGACGATAAGTCGGAAACCAATGTGTAATTAAGATATAACTCTGTAAGACCGGTCAGATTTTGCAATACCTGGATGTCCGCAATCTTATTGCTGTCCAGTCTCAAAACTTTTACATTCTGTAATCCTGCCAGTGAACTCAGGTTGACCACAGCTGTGTTTGAAAGATTCAGTTCAACGAGTTCTTGCAAGCTATCCAACGACTGCAGATAGTTTACATTGGATCCCTGCAGGTTAAGGCGTTGCAACTTCCCGGTACGTTGCAATGGTTCATAGCTAAGTAAGTTTGTTCCGCTTATATCGAGCCCCTGCAATTCAGGCATTTTTTCAATAACCGAAATATCCGTTACAGCCGTGTTGCTGATTGAAAGATTTGTAAGCCTGGAGGAATATCGCAAGGGTGAAATGTCAGTGGTTTTGGTGTTACTCAGATTCAATTCGGTTAACTCGGTAAGGTTTCTGATCGGGCTCAGGTCCGTTACTTTTGTTTTTGCAAGAGTGAGTGACTTGAGATTATAAAGTTGGCCCAGCGGTTCAATATCTTTTATAAATACGTTTCCGGTTATATCTATGTCGGTAATGGCCGTCATTCGCTTTAAGTCTGTCAATTGAACACTGTCTGTCAGTTTCAGTTTTCTTTTAAATACAGATTGCCATTCGTAGCTTAACTGATTCCACCAATAGGTAAGCGCAGCCCGTTCGTCAAACTCATTGGTGTAAATGCTAACTATCTTCAGGTCCTGAGTCTCCTGGTTGTAATTCACTTCTACATACCGCGGCATTGAATTATTAAGCGCCTCCCCGTCCAAGGTGGTGCCATGTAAATTGCGCAGCAATTTTACTTTATAAAATACATTGTTGCTTCCCTGTTTCCCCTCCTGTATATCTTCAATGGTAAACTCAAACTTCACATCTTTAAAGAAGAAGTCCACATCTTTCAGATAGGCGGGCACATCTTTGTTGGTGATCACATCCCGTTTGGCCACAAGGTCATCCTCAATCTGCACTTTGCTGTCGCGGAATATTTTAGCATAACTCTCGGTAACAAGCACTTCTTTATCGCGGGCGGAAGTTTTACTGCTGCCCAGCGTATTGAGCATGAATTCCAAAAAGGAAATCATGTTTTTCACTTTGTCCAGATCGGGCGACTCTGCCTTTTTCTGATTCTTTTGCGCGAATCCATTGCACGCCAAAACCAGCAGCAGAAAAATCAGCGCCAGCGCGCGCTTAGTTTTCATGGTGTACATATCGCCTGAGTAAAGATTCGTCACCCGGGTTGGGCAGTTTCACCAGATTCGAGATAAGCCATCCGGTATTGTATCCGGGCCTGTTGAATTCCGCTAATTCAAAATACCAACCGGGTATCTGAAAAAAATGAAATTTCACCTGCTCAACGGATTTATATTTTATGCTTCCCTTTTTGGTTTCGTAAAGAAATACGGACAGATGATCGGGCGTAAACTTTTTTGAAACAAACTGATTCACGCTGTCTTTATTTAAAAATGCTTTACGCAGATTCATAAAATCCAGTTCATGACTCATCGGGTGCAAAAACTTTCCGATCGCCACGGTATCCCTTTTAAAGGAAGGATCATACATATCGGCATGCGCTTTATAAATTACCCACCGGGTGCCCAGATGATGTTTCTCCAGCTCCATAAATAAAGTGATCGGTTGATCTTTACCATTTACCGTAAAGATTGCCTGCACCTCGGCAAACCAATTATCACCATGAAAGTCGAGCATTATGGGTTCTTTCTTCTCCAGCACATCTCTTACAAATTGAACTTTTAAATCGTTGCTGATGCCGGTATTCGATCGATCAAATAGAATTTCAAGATATTTTTTCCGAAGCTTTACATTGCGGTATTGCTTATCGGTAGAGTAGTACCGCTCCCCTTTCTCATCTTCCTCTCCGTTAAAGCGTCTGAAAAATTGATTGATCTGTTTGGTTTCCGCATACAGCTTGCTCTCATCTTTCAGATCATCAACAAGCTGCGCCTGCACGCGAACCGAAAGACCAAGCAGCAGAAGGAGAAATACTTTTCTCAAAATCATGCAGACGTTTCTGTAACGCGAATGTCACCCAGGAGTACGTCCCAGAATTCAATTGTGCGACCCGCAATCTGAGTTTTCTTGCGTTCCACATAAATGGTGATATCTTTTTTGGTGGTGTCCTTGTATTTTAATCCATCATCCGATTCGCCTTCGAAGCGTTGATAAATGGTAATTACCCCAACATACCGGCCATCGGGCTGGCGCTCTAAATCACTGATATAATGGATGTCGTACCACTGAATTTTTACCCGGTCGTAATTCAAGGCAATCAAATGTTCGAAATACGCCCGAACCTTATAGTAAGTAACGTCTTTATGATTGAGTGAGGATACACCCATCTCACTGCCTTCGGCAAACAACTCCCCTGCCCGATCCATAACACGCGTGGCTTCCGAATAGGGTGTTTTCTTATTTCCGATGATGGAAATGTATTTACTCAGGTCTTTCACTTTTTCAAGGGCCAGGGAGTCAATAGCCTGTTTACGCTTTGGACTGATTTCTCCGGTCTGTGCCATCAGCATACCACTGGATAAAAACAGGGCCGCAAGGAGTGTATATAGGTGCTTTGTCATGGTGTTTAATTTTGGTGAGTATGAAATTATTTTTTGGTGACGAGTTCCACTTCCGTGATCTTACCGGCATTATCGAATTGAAGTTGATTGATTTTATTGATGCTTTTCTTTTGATCTTTCAGATAATTCAAATAGGCACCAATCGTGGTAGGCCGATCATAATCTTTCTGACCATTCTCTTCGCTGATCACAATTAAAACGGGGGTGTCTTTAGAGGCAAATAAAGTAAGGGCTTCATTGATACTGCTGTTCGCAGATGCTAAACTGGTAGAGTTGGCAATGGCCGAGAAATAGGTATCCAATTTACTATAGGGTTCGGCCTCTTTTCTCCGGGCTTCGGCAGCTCTGGCTTCCGCTTCCAGTTCTTGCTTGCGCCTGGCCTCTTCTTCCTGCTGCTTGCGCATAGCGGCCTCTTGTTCCATCTTCGCTTTTTCCGCGGCCGGATCTGTTACCGCCATCGCGGCCTTTTTACTTTTACAACCTGACCCCACCAATAGAAGCAGGACTACAAGTATGGATATTCCTTGTTGCACTGAAATTCGAGTTACTCTCATAGTTTATTATTTTTTGGGTGAATAGACCACTGGTAAACGCTAAATATTATGCCATGTTTGCAATTCGTGCTAACAAAGAGTCAACAATTCGGTGTGTAGACAAATTTCCCCGATAAGTGGGTATTGACTCCACACTTTCAAGCCGCTTAGAAAACAAAACCTTATTTGACTTATCCCTACAAGTTCTGCGAATTCTCCATGGCGTGATGTGCGGCCCTGGCTGCAAAGGCCATGTAAGTAAGCGAGGGGTTTTGTGTTGATGTGGAAGTCATACACGCGCCATCGGTTACATACACATTTTTACAGGCATGCAGTTGATGATCTTTATTTAACAGGGAAGTTTTAGGATCGCGCCCCATACGCACACCGCCCATTTCATGAATATCAAGTCCCGGAGCCCTGTGATCATCGCGTGTCTGGATATTTGTAAAGCCTGCTTTTTCAAACATTTCTGTCATCTGTTCCAGATAGTCTTTGATCATCTTCTCATCGTTGTCATCGTAAGCAACGTTAACCTTCAACAAGGGCATGCCAAATTGGTCTTTCTTGTCCTTGCTTAAAGCTACATAGTTAGTTTCTTTCGGAATGGTTTCGCCCATCATGTGTGAACCTACCCTCCAGTTCGTAATTTCAGAGGGATTAAGGAGATTTTCTTTAAGCGTCATCCCGATACTCTTCTGATCAGCATATGTATATCGCCCCGCGCTAAACCCGGCCGCATAGCCCCGCAAAAAGTCGGTTTCCTGCTTTCTTAAATTTCTAAAGCGTGGAAAGTATCCGCTGGTGGGTCTTCCGCCCGTGGTTGTATATTCTGCATAGCCATCATACTCTGCGGAAATACCCGCCCGATAATTATGGAAAGCGACATACTTACCCAATAAACCCGAGTCGTTTCCTAATCCATCCGGAAAACGATTGGAGGTGGAGTTCAGCAAAACCAGATTCGTATTAAGGGCGGCTGCATTCAGAAAGATAACCTCAGCATAATACTCCTCCATCTCTTTTGTATTCGCATCAATTACACGCACGCCTACCGCTTTTCCTTTTACTTCATCATAAATAATGGAATGAACAACCGCATGCGTTCGCAAGGTCATATTGCCCGTTTTCTCCGCCCACGGAATGGTGGATGCATTCGCGCTAAAGTATCCTCCAAAGGGGCAGCCTCTTTGACAAAGATTGCGACTCTGGCATTGCATGCGGCCTTGCTGTTTATAGAAATCAAGGTTGCCGGTAATGTGCGCACACCGGGCAAGAATCATGTGCCGGTTGTCTCCGTAATGTTTCTTTAGCTGTTCCTGGAAATATTTTTCGACAATGTTCAATTCAAAGCCGGGCAGAAATTCACCATCCGGCAAATTTGCCAAGCCATCTTTGTTTCCGGATACGCCAGCAAACTTTTCGACATGGCTATACCAGGGTGCTATGTCTTTATATCGGATCGGCCAATCCACCGCAAAGCCATCGCGGGCCGGACCCGTAAAATCAAAATCAGACCAACGTTGCACTTGCCGGGCCCAAAGCAAAGACTTCCCTCCTACCTGATAACCCCGAATCCAATCGAAGGGTTTTTCCTGAACGTAGGGATGCTCCTTGTCTTTTACAAAAAAGTGTTCTGCATCTTCGCGAAAAGCATAACACCGGCTTACAATAGGATTTTCCTTTTGTGTCGCTTCGGGTATTTGTCCCCGATGTTCAAACTCATAGGGCAACAGGTTTGTTGTCGGGTAATCTTTCAGGTGTTTCACGTCCCTACCTCGTTCCAATACAAGGGTTTTCACACCATGTTCACACAACTCTTTGGCAGCCCAACTGCCGCTCATTCCCGAACCAATTACAATGGCTTGAAAAGTTCTTTCTTTTACCGCGTCAATATTCAGATTAACCATGAATGATTTCTTTTTTGATATCCGTTAATAAAACGTCTCCCCGGTAAGGACCCGGAATCATTTCATAAGGTTTTACTTCGGTTTGAATGTATTGCGACATCATGAAGCCCTGGGTGGTAAAACGTTTCGTGATTCTTAAAAACGCAGGTACGGCATGCTCATTTTCTCTTTCCTCACGATCGTCCTCGTCTTCATCAACAATAGGTTGCAGCGGTTCCTGTTCAAGAGCGATGGCGGCAGCTACAAGATTTAACCGCTCTTCCGCAGTCATTTTATCAAATCGCTTTCCTCCCGCTTTCTTGCTATAATCTTTAAATCCTTTCAACCCTTGTGAAAAGGTTTTTTGGTCTTCGGCTTCCATGCAATCATTAACCATCACCAAAATAAAATCTTCAACGGCTATGTCCGCTGCCCCTTTTAACGTTCCTGCGGGAATGATTGTATCGGCAATAGAGGCCAGCAGCAATCTGGAGCTTTCGGTTATTTGTAAATTCGAATAGGCAGCCAGAATATCTTCCTTTAAAAAATTACAGGAAGGTACTAACACAGCCCCACCCGTTAGGGCTGCCAACGCTTTTAGAACTTCTCTTCTTTCCATAACCTGATGAAGTCTTGTTGTTATCGTGTTGCTCCCAAATAAATTGAATTGAAAATTAACTTATACGTATTCCGTGACTGCCCGCGAAACTGCGGCCGGAATCCAATCAAAATTACATTTCCTTTTTCATGAACCACATTCATCATAGCCCCTTTATTTTTTATCCTGTTTGGATTTAGCGCCCACCCACTCATTAGCAAATCCGATGACGCATACGTGGCTACCGCGGTCACATTCGGACGAGGCGGTGGCAATTTCACAAGCTCGTTTCCACCTTCGGCCTTACGCGAAATGGTAACTGTTTCAAAGGCACTGCTGCGGGAATAAGAAGCGGCCGCCTCCGCTTTCATTCCAAAGGCCAACGGATCGGCATTGTTAACTTTCATTCTTATAATTGATCCGGGAATAAAAAATTGACTTGAGGCAATTCCATCCGTAATATTTCTAACCGGAAGTGCAAACTGATCAATCGCCAGATTACATGCCTGATCGAACATAATCATTACACCTCCCTTTTTAACATATTCATTCAAAGCCAGTACACCCTCCAATTCGATGCCGCCCACATAAGGGTCAGGCATGGTACCTGGTTTATGTCCCCGCATAATATCTTCGGGAGATTGCGATGGGAATATGATAGCGCTATAGGCGCTTAAGTCTTTGCTTTTAATATCAACGTTATGCAAAGTATCCAAGTCAAACTCAAACTGTTCCAAAACCCAGCGGGTCCAACCTTCATCTATGTTTGCATCCCACGACTTATAAAGTCCTACCTTTACTTTCTTCAAAACTTTAACTTCGCCCGAAGGCTTGGATGACAAACCGGTAAAAGAAATTCCCAGTTCTTTGCTCAGCTTATCTACCAGTTCACCAGTTTTCTTTCCATTTTCAATAATGAACGTTCCTTTCTCAAACGTGGTACCGCCCTCCTTAAACTCAGCTTGCGCGATTGAGATTTGTTCGCCCTCTTTTTGCAGGCGGTTAATCACCGTGGCGGTTATATTTTCTTTGTTATCAAGCGCATACCCAAATCCGGCCTTACCGGAAACATTTCCAGCTACCGGCTTAATTGCCGTTTCCACTTTTTTCGTCTTGGCAGTAAAGGATGATGTAATGCGATCCACATCAACCCCCATCGACATAGGTAAAGTCCATCCTGTAAGATCGTACGGGGTAACAGGTGGCCCACCCGGATATAAATAAAGATCCGGATATTTTTGCTTCTCCATCAAATCCGACAAGTATGGCCGGAATGCCTGAGCACCATACATGATATAACTTCCCGCTTCGTACTCCTTGTCACCCACCTTAAAGCTGGCTGTAGCTTCTTCTACTTCAATGCCACCCCGCATAAATACATTAACAAGATTAATGGCTTCCCCTTTGTCCCACTGCTTTTTAGGAATAACATAAGCAAAGGCGCCTTCTTTATCTTCAATGGCGTCTTTCCCCATCGCATAAATGTTGTATAACAATTCATCATGCTTTTCGGATGCCAGATCGAGCACGGCCATAGAAGCTTCCAGCATATAATCTACCGCATCTCTGAAATGCGATTCACCCCCTTTCCAGGGATAGGGATAAAAGATTTCTGTGCCATCGCTAGAGGCGCGTCCTCCAATCATTTTAGGAATTGAATCGGGCGGGTAAAACCTGGGTGTGGGTGAGGTATGAGCCGTTTCCGTTAGAATTCCAATTTGATTGTGATAATACGGTGCTGTTCGCATGCCGCCATTCCACCACATTTCATAGGTAGTTTGCGAAACCGCACCAGGCATCTTCTTCATGGCAAAGCGATTGGCCATAGCCGTACCCACCAGATTTACACCTGTGGTAACTCCCGGGTGAATCTTCATATTGACGGGGCTTCGGAAAGGGGGAATGAAAATTCGCGCCCAGGCGGGTGCCGACTGATGGTGATTATGAACAATTTGCGGGTACCATTCCTTATAAAGAACTTTCATTACCGCCTGCGTCTCGGGCATATTACCCATAAACCAATCCCGGTTATTATCGTGACCCACATATTCCTGATACAAAATGGGTGGCCCGGAGGTTTCGTAAATCGTTCCAAGGTTCTTCCGATACCAGGCGCCTTCAATATCTAATCCATCGGGATTAATGACTGGTACCACTAACGTAATCACGTTGTCACGAATTTTTTTCATCTCATCCGATTCTTCAGCAGCAATGCGATAAAGTAATTCGGGGGTCATCTGTGCATGCGCTTTTTCTGAAGCATGCATGCCGCCATCAAACCAAATAATTGCCTTTCCTTCTTTGGCTAACTGCTGTGCTTCCTTTTCAGAAATTTTAGCACGAGCCATTTTCTCGCTGATGGCCCTCCACTTATCCAGCGATTTCATATTCTTTTCACTAGAAATAAAGATTAGCTTGATTGGTCTGCCTCTTACAGACTTTCCTATTTCAGTAACTTTAACCCGATCGGTTGATGCATCCAACTTTTCATAATAGGCCAACATCTGATCATAGGTGGCCATCTTGTGATCAGCACCGGGCTCAAACCCAAACGTTGCAGCAGGTTTTGGGATTTGAGCAAAGGCCGGCACCAACACAAGGAGTGCCATAATCAAACTAACTAAATTTCTTTTCATAATATAAACACGGGTAGGACTGAACAAAAATTATATAGCGGCTTCAACAATCACCCCACAAGCTACGCGGCCCCCTGCGGCTCCGGTAGGTTGAGTTTTAAAGTCATCCAGTTTTTCATGAATGATAACTCCTTTGTTAAGGATGTTGGTACTTTCATCACCGCCAATGGTCCAGCCCATTATATCCTGACTCCAGGAAACATTGCCCTCTGCATCCGCGGTCAGGTTGATTACATCACCCGCGTGAAACTGACCTTCACCCCTTTTTCCGTGGTCAACCCCGGCAGGGTTCCAGTGACCGCCCGCGGAACTTGCATCCGGTGCACTGCAATCGCCATTCTGGTGCAGGTGCAACGCGTGCTCACCGGGTGTAAGCCCATGAACTTCTAAACTCATTCTTACAGTCATTGCATCAATTTGTTCAAACGTAGCCGTACCGGTTACAGAACTTCCACTGGCACTGTTCAAGTTTGCCACGGCAGAAGCAGGTGCAGTTTCTTCAACCGCCTCCATGTTCATATCATCATGATTTTCTTCTTTCTTTGCTGTTGTACAAGCCATTGCCATAGCAAGGCAAAAAACAACAATGCTTAATCGCGTTTTCATAGTTTTATATTTTGGTATATAAATGTTTGAGTCCTGTAACTTACGAAAAACGGTGAGCCCCGACAACCTCAATTATGCAGATAAATCAGGCCGTTGACTGGCGGTAACAATACGCTTCGAACATTGTCTTTCAAATCAATCAAAATCTGATTAGAACAGGCTATTGATTTAATCATTTGAAAATTTTCTTACACTGGCAGAATAGTTCTAATTCTCATTACCTATAACCACTTTGCTAAGCGTGGGTGATAGAAAATTTACGAGCGGCCGTTGTTGCAGTGCTTCTGCATAACTAAGAAATTCAATGTAGCTGATCAGGATTTCCTTTTCCAGGCGGATAGTGATGCTCTTTAACTTTGTAAGATTTCTTTGAAGCCGAACTACCGCAGCCGGATCATTCAACTGCTGCAGGGTTGATGAAAGTGAATTCGTTTGCTGGTTCGTAATCAGGGTACCTACTTCGTGGTGCCGGTTAATTAAACTTTTGATTTTATCCTTCATACTTTCAATCCCGCTTAAACTTTCCTGTTGAGCTTCATCCCGGTCGCCCTGGGCTTCCAGTATCTCCAGCTTCCTCTTCGTCATGTCGCCCTTGTTTGGATTAAATACCGGAATGGTTACACCCAACGAAAGATTCCAGGGAGTGCGTCCTTGTTCCGTGCGGAACGGTTGATATTGAGCTTGCAAGAAACCCATATTTATGTTTGCCTTCTCAAGTTCCCACTCATGCGTAGCCAGGGTAATTTGCTTTTCACGATAAGCCACCTCGCCTCTTGCTACACCCTGCGCGGCAATACTATCCACAACCACTTGCAATTGGTCCAGTGAAATTATCTGATCGTAAGACCATTCAATCTTCTTAAATCGAGCCGTTTCCAACAAAGAAACTATTTTACTATGATGCGTGTCGATTTTGAATAGAGCCTCTTCTAACTCAATGACTGTTTCCACTTGATCCAGTTTCAACTTCACATAATCATTGGCATCGAACAGCGCAGAGTGTCGCTGTCCTTCTACTATGGAGATCATTTTTTCAGCAGATCGTTTCTCATCCTCCTTCAACTGACGCTCCTTCGTTAAAAACTGCCATTCAATGATAGCTTCATAGCGAGATTTTAAAGCTGCTTTCAAGGTACGATCGTAATCCAGTTGTACCACTTCCTGATAAGTTTTAAAGTATTGCGTATTCCGTTTTACTTCCCAGGGATTGGCGGGATTAATACGCAACGCATAATCCTGGCGCTCGGGATCCAATTGATTGCTTTCCGTTCGAAACTCTAACTTCTGAATGGGAGCAAGCCGATAGGGTCTTTCATTTAAATAATTGTCCTGCCATGTGAGCGACTTCAGCCCCGGTGTATGGAAGGCACTGTTTAAAAATTCATCCACCGTTACCTGGGCCTGTAATGAAAAGAAACCGGTTAGTTGTAGAATTAAGATCAATCGTTTCATCGCACCAATACCTTTTCTCCGTTAGCCAGTGTATTCTCAGCAGGAATTTCAACAAATACCTCCTGACCAAAAGCTTTCGTTGCGGTAGATTTTTGTAAAATTTCAGGAAGTTCACTAACCGATCCATACCCAATCACTTTGCCGGTAAAGTTATTTCTTCGTTGGTCGTAGGACGAAACGGAAACGGATCCACCAATTGGATACTTATCGGATTTTTTCCCTATCAGATAAACCACCACGGTGGTAGGATGCAAAGGATTAACCGCCAAGAGGGCGGTAAATGCATCTACCTGCTCCCCTTCTTTTACATACACATTTTTTACAACTCCATCGGCACTCGCATATTTGTTAAGTTTAGATTTTTCATTTTCCAACAGCTTCCATTCACTTTCAAGCAAGGCAATCTGATTTTCCAACAACTTTTGCTCTGTAGCACTTTCCTGCAATACATCTTTAATTTTTATGTCGCGGGCAATTATATGTTTTTGTTTTTGCTGATTTAAGGAAGCAATTTTTACTTCCAAGGGCTTTTCACCGGTCGGTTTTTCTGCACTAACAAATTCTTGGGTCAGGGCTTCATTCATTTTTATTTCGCTCGAAGTTTCGAGAATTCTGGCTTCGAGTTCCTCAAGGGTAATGTTTGTTTGTGCCCGGATGTATGAAATTTCAGCATCGGCCAGTTTTGCTTTCTCCCTTCGCTCGGACCGCAGTACAGAAATCCGATTAGCAAGTTTGGCGAGATCCATTTCCAACTCCTGGCTGGTAAGCTCAATTAACAAATCGCCCGCTTTCACTTGCCTGCCCGGCACCACGTAAATAGATTTCACAAGAGCCGATTTTTCTGAATTAATCTTATATTCTTTAGTCTCGGCAATGCCAATAGAGGCATCTCCGCTGCCTTTAAAATACCTCAGACTGATAAACAGCATTGACGCAAAAAGCAGTGCAATGAGAACATAGAACCAATTTGCCTGAGTCGATTTCATCCTTGAGTAACTTCGTTTGAGGACACTTTTACCTGCTTTACCCCTTCCAGCGTGCGAAGGGCTTTAGCTAAATCTTCCTTGCTGGCTTGCTTCAATGAAATTGCATAGTGGTAACGTATGGCATTTTCTTTATTCACCATAATGGTTATCGATCGGCATTCTGCACAAAATCTGTTTACAATTAATAGAACCTGATCCAACCGGGCCGGATCCTCAAGGGTGAAAAACAGATGGCTGTGATGCGCATAACTTTTGAAAGGTGAGAAATGCAATAGAGCCGCCACCAGGCAAAACAAAATGGAACCCACAAAGGAAATGGTAAAGCCATATACGCCAATAGCCAATCCGGTACTCAGCGCGGCAAACAGAAATAACACGTCCCGCGGATCGTCTATACGGGTGCGAAACCGGATGATTGCCATTGCTCCAAAAACACCCAGGCCGCGAGCCAGACTATCGCCAATGGCCATCATCACCAGCGTAGTTACTACGGCACCCAACACCAACGACTGAAAAAAATTCTTCGGGTAGTAATCTCCTGTAAAAGTGAGCTTATGTGTAATCGCAATGATGGAAGCAAGCACAAACGCCCATACAAATGAATATGTAATATTAATCAGTTGAGGATATTCGTAAACAGGCTGATCAGGAAATAATTCGAACATGCGATAAAGGGTTCACTTTTCGTTATTGATTCTTTTGTCCGGGCGTAGGACTATTAAAAATTTTCCAGGTGCTTGCACCATCCGTGGTTCGCCCCATAGACTTGTTTTCATTTTGTGCGCCAAATGTATACTCATCAATGGTTCGGCCATCAAGATAATAGATACCCACATCATCACCTGCATTGCTTAATCCAAAATTCAAATGTAAGGGCCCCTGGTCCGTAGAGTTATCGGCCCATAAAACCAGGTACCCACCGGCTGGAATCGTGGTTGCCGTTGGGTTGTCGGCTGGAATTATACTCCCAAAGGGATTTGTCTTGTTGTCAGACAGGTACATTCCTCCAACGTCAATGGCTGTACTTCCGGCATTGTAGATTTCAATCCAATCGTCAAACTCAGCCATACCACCATCCTGATCGGGACAACAAGCGGTATTGAATGCCATAAATTCGTTGATAAACAATTGCGGTAAGGGATCTGTATTTAACAAATAGCTTTTGGTTTTGCCAGGGGCCATGGCCGGCTCATAACTCATCTTCCCATTTGTTCCGGTGGCTTCCACATAATATTCCACTTTACCTGTAGTAGAGGAGGCAGGAATGGTGGCAATCCAGACTGATCCTGACAATGACATCCTTATCTCAGCATAGGCACCCGCATTAAACCGATGAAATAACGTAACAGAGGAAACACTAAAATTTGAAGCCAGTGTTGTAGTAATCGTTACACTTTGATTTAAAGCTGGAACTACGGGAGACCGTTCAACACGGACAATAGCCGGAGCCTGAGAATTACCGTTAGTAACTCCCTTCGTTGTTGCTCCTGAAATAGAAAGGTTACCCGAACCATCGGGATATCGTCCATAAGACTGGCCGGCACTTAATTCCGGAAATTCAATCCGATCAATTAAAACTCCGCTGGCATTTTCCAGAAATACTGTTTCCCCGGAAGAGGTAAGTTTGAAATTTGTATTCAGCCCGGTGCCTAAATCATTACAAAGCAAAACAAGAAAGCCCTTTGCAGGAATTGATGTGCCTGATGGCAATGTGTATTTATTTGACTGATTATCGTAGATAAAATACCCGCTTATATCTTTACTGATATCCAGAGAGTTATATAGCTCTATCCAATCTTCACCTGAAGCATAGATTTCGTTTATATAAAGACCTTCCACCAGTACTGTTTCTTCCTCGTTTCCGTCATTACAAGATATAAGACTAAGAATAACCAGAAACCCCATCCTTCCAACTATGCTTGCGAATCGTTTTATCATCTACTTAAACTTAAGAATTGTTTGATAATTTGTTAAAG
>JAEUUB010000576.1 GCA_016787745.1 Cyclobacteriaceae bacterium | reverse complement strand
TAGTCATTCATTTTTCAGTTCACACCATAAAGCTTTTGCATGGTCTCCACGTCATTTCGCGCGCGCGCCCGTTGGATGGCCAGCAGTTGCGTGTTGTTATTGAATGCCCTCAGGAAGATGAGTTTGTCTTCCATATCGAAGAATATCCTGTCAATGGCCTGCATGCGCTCATCGTCACTCATGCTTAGTTTTGTGGCTGTGATGATCATCATCAGCTCATCGATGTTTCGGAGGGAAGCATCAAACAGGAACTTGTAAACGTTCGCCAGGTACTCGATCTCTTCCAGTTTGAAATTGGGGTCTTGCCGAAACCGATTGTACGCCCGCTGGTATTCCTTCAGCAAAAGCTTTTGATACTCAATGATGAACGGGATACGTTTGTAGTTTCGGATGGATGGATTGACGGCCATCAGCCCGTCAATGAATAATTGGTGAATCGAATAATTTCCCTGTGCGATGTTCTTGATCGTGGTGTATCCTTTATCCAGTATTTTATAGCCCCGGTACATGTTGTCCAGTATCTCTTCAAGCTGGCGAAGCTTCTCCCAATTCAGCAGAAGTTGCTGTGCTTCCTGCGACTGTGCAATCGCACCAGTCTGACAACCCATGCACAGGAAAACTACAAACACGATTTGTTTAATGGTCTTCATATTACATGGCTTCATGTTGTTTCCGCATTCGCTCAATACTATGTTGCTCTCGCTCCCGTTCCCGGGCAATCAACCTCACATCACTGTCGAATGCCTTTACAAAGGCCTGCTTATCCAGCATGTCATCATATAACCGGTCGATGCGCATCAGGCGCTCATCATCCTTCATCTCGGTTTGGTTTGTACCAATGATCATCAGCAACTCCGAAATGGAGGCATCGCATAAAAAGAGCATGTTGGAGTAGACCGCTGCGACATATCGTATTTCCTCCGGTGTGAACTGCTCATTGTTCTTACAGAAGTTATTCACCTGTCTGATGGATTGGATGATGTAGATTTGAAAAGCGATGATGTCCGCCACCTTCGCTGAATTCCTGATGTGTGGGTTTACATTCTTAAGCGATCCGAAAAAATCCCGATGCAGGTTGAAGTCTCCGTTCTTGATGTTGTGAATGGTGGTGAGGCCTTTGTCTGCAATCTCATAGCCCTTTTTCAGGTAGCCGAGGTAGACCTTCAACAAGGCAATTTGTTTGGCGAGGTACCTGCGTTGTGTTTTCTTCTGACGAAACCACTCATCCCAGGTCTGCGCTGTTGCATCCGTGCAGGACATCGCACAGCACAAGGCAAATAAGATCAATACCTTTTTCATATCAGTCTGCGGTTAGTCCATAGAGTTTTCTTACCGATTCAATTTCATGCTCATCCTTGGCGCGGTTCATACTCAATTGAATATTTTGATTGTTGAACTGTTTCAGGTCAGCATAATTCTGTTCAATCTGGTCACCGGCCTTGTTGATGATTTCCAGGCGCTTGGCATCGCTCATTTGCGTTTTGAAACTATTGATGACCAACAGTATTTGATCGAGGTTGTACACACTCTCGTTGAGTATGCCGGTATACACGCGGTACATGTAGTCGATCTCCGACCGGGTGAAATGTTTATCCTGATTGATCATGCGCCAGGTGAAGCGGTATTCGTTCACGATCTGTTCCTGCCGCTCCAGTATCTGGCGTATCCGCTTATAGGCCGCAATGGTGTTACGCACTTTCCAGAGTTCGTCATAGTATTTCCGATATAGTTCACGTTGACGCTCCGTCCACTCCGCAATTTCATTCAGCTTGAGTTGTGATAATTTGTTCTCTAATACTTTGGCCGCATTTTGCAAGGCTATGGTCTTATTCTGAAGGCGCTGAATCATCAGGTCAACCGCTTTGATTACTTTCTTCACACCCTCCTGAATGATCTTGGCGATGGGAATGGCGGCATGAGTTTCCTGCATGGGCGTGACTGTTAAGATCACCGTACCGATTAGCAGGATGAAGAATATCTTTCGGATTCTGTTCATAAAAAATTGTTTAAGCTTTTCCTGTGCGTATGTCATGAGCCAGTTCAGCGATTCCCTTCCTGATGTCACCGTTCCACTTTCTGGCATACGCCTGTACTTTGATTTTTTCTGATTCCTCCGTGGTGTAGGCGAGGTATTCTTCGAGCGAAACCTCGGTGGCATACACCTTGGACAGCATACCTCCCAGGCTGATAAAGACTTCCTTGTATTTCCGGGAAGGATCGTTGGCTTTGTTGATACTGAGCACGAGTGCTTTCTCTTTTTCGGTGAGGCCCAGCAGTTGTTGTATCTGATCGAACTTGTTCTGGTACTTGCTCTGGTCGAGTAGAATCTTGCAGTCGGAGTTGTTGATGATGGCCTGCTTGACAATGGGAGACGAAATGATGTCCTC
>JAEUUB010000571.1 GCA_016787745.1 Cyclobacteriaceae bacterium | reverse complement strand
TTTTAACAATACGAACTGTTTGAAGCGAACCCAACGCTCAAATAGTTTAAAGTTTCCTTTAAACTCACGTTTTTTATGATGTTCCAGTTCCCCGTCAGGGGTAACAACCGTCTTGGTGAGTTCTGCTTTTTTCTTCGCATCGTCAGCCGGATCAAAAAGCATGGCCGTGCACATGCAGTTTTTGCGCTCCTTACTGGTTAAGATTTCGAAGTTAACACAACTGCGGCAACCTTTCCAGAATTCTTCATCCGTAGTTAATTCCGAATACGTGACAGGCTCGTACCCAAGATCGGAATTGATCTTCATAACCGCCAGGCCTGTGGTTAAGCCAAAAATCTTGGCTTCGGGAAATTTCTTTCGCGAGAGTTCGAAAACCCTGCGTTTAATTTCGGTGGCAACTCCGCTTTTCCGAAACGGAGGCGATACGATCAGTCCTGAGTTGGCTACATATTTTTCATGTTGCCAGGCTTCGATGTAGCAAAAGCCAACCCAGGTTCCATCAGGTGTAAGCGCGATAACCGCTTTCCCTTCCTCCATCTTCATTTTTACATATTCTGGCGAGCGTTGGGCTATGCCTGTACCTCTCGCTTTTGCAGATTCAGCCATCTCCGTAGTGATGGTCTCTGCATAATGGGTGTCATCAGCTGTAGCTGGTCTGACAATTATATTGTTTTGCAAGGTGTTGATTCATTAAATGATAAAAAGAAAACAAAATGCTGTAAAAGCATGGAAGGCGTAATCTGCTTAGCAGATCCGCCATACGATTGTTAGTAAAAAGGTATCAGATTCTGATTTGCCTTCGAAAGCTTCTGAACCCCGGGCGGGGGAAACGATCGGTACAGATGAGCAAAGTGGCCGGTGTGGCTACGCTGAAGGTTAAATCAGCAGGCTCAAAAGAAGTGATGGTTGTTTTCAATTTCTGTCGTAGTGTTTAAATCGTCAGATAAAAGGCATTTAAAAAAAGTTTTTACAAAATTAATGGAATAAAAAACGATTATTTCAATAGTTGGTTCATTTTTATGTAAGTTTTTTTGGTCGAGGATATA
>JAEUUB010000558.1 GCA_016787745.1 Cyclobacteriaceae bacterium | reverse complement strand
ATCCAGATGCTCGGGTGATAAAAAAGAACTCACCCCTAAAAATGTATTCATGGTGCGCTCGGCATCCGGACTTGTCATTACCAAACACCGGCCGCTATGTCCTTCCGGACATTGTTCATACGTTAGGTTAGTGTCAACTCCGTTTCTTTTTAAATCTGCTAAAAAGAATTTTCCCAACTCATCTTTCGCCACAAGGCACGAATAAAAACTCTTACCCCCAAATTGATTTACGGCCACTACTGTATTGCCTGCTGAACCTCCGCCCGACATTTTGCTACGCTTCATGTCAATCGCCTTCATCAAATGTAACTGCCGTTTTTCATCAACCAGGGTCATCACCCCTTTCTCCACTTCATTTTTGGAAAAAAAATCATGCTCCACTTCGGTGATAATATCTACAATGGCATTACCGATACCGTAAACATCGTAGTGGGTAGCAGGTTGCTGGATTCTGGTTGCTGGCATTTTGTGTGTGGATTATAAAAACAGTTGCAATGATAAAGTAAAAAGCTTAAAGCTGAAAGCCAGCCTCGTTTCAGAGTCCGATGTGATTATTAGCATTATTACATGTAGCTTTAAGCTATCTCGCTTTAAGATTCAATGTGCGTTTAAATTTCGCGGCCCGATCGGGATAATCGGTAATGAACCCATCTACATTCATTCCTTTAAGTGACAACATATCATTGGTCTCGTTCACCGTCCAGGGTATTACGCGGATCTTTTTGTCGTGCAACCACTTTACGTCTTCTTTGGTTAGTAGTTTGTAATAGGGGCTATAGATGGAGGGCATAAAGCCAAGATCGTCCAGATTTTCCTCAATAGTTTTTTTGTTATCCACCACCGCGGACAATCGTACATCCGGATACTTTTCGTGCCAATAGCGCAGCACCCGAAAGTCGAAACATTGAATCACTACCCGGTCCCAGGGCAAATATTCATCAATAAGTTTGTACACCAGATCAGAAAAAACTTGTGGGGAGGGATGAAATTTGTTATCGCCTTCGGGCGAACTTTTAAGCTCAATATTATAGTCTACCTCATAGCGGGTATAGCTTTTTATATGATTTTCGGCAGCAACTATAACATCGCTTAGCAGGGGTTTTGACGTGGTCATTTTTTGTTGTTGTGGAAACGAGTTATTTCCCTTTGAGCCACAATCCCAATGCCTGACCTGATCGTAGGTCATTTTATAAATGTTATACTTGCGTTCATCCTTACTGTCAAACGCAGAGCCCTCGGGCGTTTTACAAATTGAAGCGGACATCCAGGGTTCGTGCGAAACCACCACCTTTTGATCTTTGGTTATTGCCAAATCAAGTTCGAGCGTAGTCACCCCGGAATCCAAAGCCAATAAAAAAGCTGGAATCGTATTTTCTGGACGCAATCCTCGCGCGCCCCTATGTCCCTGAATATCAAACCTTGGAATGTAGGATTGAGCTTGTGTGTTAAAAATACCGACTGTTAGTACGAAAATCAGGATCCACTTCATAAGGTAGCAAGTTACTTGATTCTGGATTACTAGACACAAGCAGCCAGAAACGGGGCTTTTCAGAATCGTCAATCACAAGAAGATTTCACATGGAAGAGCTATTTCCTTCTAATAAAAATAAAATCACCCCCACCATCTCCTGCTCCCTGAATAGTTCCATAAAGCGGGTTTGTAGTAGCATTATTCACAATAGGTTCGTACATGCGAGAGAAGAGTTGTTGTGCAGGCAAAAAATCATCTTCATTGTCTCCAAGCTTTTTAAGTAGCTGTTGAATAAAAATACTTTTGTCTGGCACTACACTAAGATTTCCGCTGGTCATAGCTTTTCTACTAGGTTCTTTATACAACTCATTTATCCGTACTACTGTTTCAGTCGTAACACTACGGCTTTTAAAAATGCTTCCACCAAAACAAGCATCGGTAATTAATAAAGTATGCTTTGACCGAATCACATTATCGCTTAAGTAATCTTTAATTTGACTATTTGCAATCCATGCACTTTTACTTTTTAATTCAGCGTCTGAAGGAAGCCAGTATCCCAATTCTTTTTGCTTATCCCACACTCCATGCCCTGCATAAAACACAAGCACATTATCTTCTTTAGTTGTTACCTCAGAAAGTTTGTCAAATGAATCAATAATCTCCTGTCGTGTAGGATCTTTTAGAAGGATTATATCAGCCGGATCAAATGTATAATTCGCTGTAAGCATATCATAAAGAAGTTGAGCATCCTTTGTGGGATTATCCAATGATTGAAGCCCAATGCCTTCATGTTTATATTTTGACACTCCCATAATTAAAGCTCTGTTTTTGCGAGTGCTTTTTGGAATCTCTGGATTTGCAATCACTGGTCCTGAAATATCTACCCTAACAGTATTAGTTCTTCCTTTAAGTGTTTGTGCCTGTGAGAGCGAGAGCGCTGAAACAAGAATAAGTGGAAGCAAGCTTAGCTTTATCATACCTATTTCTTAAGTAACTTCTTTATAAGATATTGATCACCCACTTTCAACCGCACAAAATAAAGTCCAGCTGGCTGCCCATTACTTTCCCAATTCCAAGAATTTAATCCTGCCGTTTGCGAAATCGGAATCGATGAAATCTTAGATCCCATTGAATTTAAGATTTCTATTTCCAAGTTCGACTCAGTCATTTCATTGGGCAATGCAAACTCAATTAAAACTTGGTTATTAAACGGATTTGGATAGGGTTCAAATAATATTACTTTACTTGGTGTCAATTCCTGCTTTACATAATCAGGATTGCCAAATATAATTTTGAAATCCCTTGAATTGGTTGTATTGAAATTATAGTGCGATTCCTTATTCATATTAATCGCATGGTGAGACGTAACATCCAAAAGAAAAATTTCCTTTTCATTTCCAAAATAAGAGTTGTCCCAGTTAATGGATGTTAGCTCTCCTTTCAGATTTGATTCTACTTTAAAGTCCCACACCTGATTTTCAGCCGTTGGCACTACATCTTTGGTGTAAGTCATTCCAACATATTTTTTCGGAAAAGTGACCTCCAGATAGTCGATAAAACGAGGACTTGTGAAATCATCATGGTAGTCGAAATCTTCCTTGGCCTCCGGGTGCATGCCAATGCCACCGAGGGTATACTCTGTTGAGCCATTTTTTAGAGTAAAAAAAATCTCCCAATCATCTTTATCAAGTGAGTTGATGGCTGGATCAACAGAGCCTGTACGGCCTTGAATAGAAATATTTTTTGAAACAGGAATGTTTATAGCTGCTGCACTTGTTCCAAGATACTTCACAAAGCCTCCTTCTAATGTATTGAGTACATCTACGTTATCTATTGATCCTCGGAAAACTCTGATTTTACTACTATTACCGCCAAGATTAGCAGCCTGCGTTGGGTTTGCAGCCACAATATCGGCCCATGAAATATTAAAATTGTAAGGATTGCCAATTTGATTCCAACCAGGCTGAAGCGTAATTACAAAGGGACTGTCCGTACTAGCATCCACAGTTATTCCAGGCCCCGTATTAAGTGGAGAGCTACTAATTGTGATAAACCAGTAGCCCTCACCCGGACTAACCACCGAACTGGCATTCAATTCATTAAAGGAAGAACCATTGTATTTGAACATGCGCCAATTTTTTGGATCGTACCCGCCTAAATCATTATTGAAAATATCGTTTATCGTTTTGTTTTCAAGGACTAATGGGAATGCAATAATTCGATAATTAACCGCAGCGGCCCCTGCGGCATTACCAGGATAAGAACTCAATGGCAAACCAGCAGAATGGTTGATACGGGTCTTGTAGAGAATTTGACTTGCTGAATTATCTAACCCAATCCTATCTGTTACCAGATATTTGTATTCAACACCTAACTCGGTAACTGCATTGGCCGGAATTGTTGCTGTGTAAGTTGAACCAGAAAAGAGCGTCATATCCACTGAAACAAAATTATTAGGTGGCACACCTGCAATGGGGCGATAAAAAACTCTTGGGGCCGGATTAGTAGCAATTCCAGAAGCATCCGTGAAGTTTGCTGAAACAGAGATTGAACTGTTTAGAGCAACGGTTGATAACGTGTTGTTGGCTGCAACTACAGGGGGCGAAGTATCCAATGCAACCGTGTTACGAAATACAGAGACGGTATTGCTGTTATTATTTGCCACGACCAAGTCGGGCTTGCCATCTCCGTCAAGATCGCCAATAGAAACCCAAACTGGAACAGATCCAGTTGTGAAATCTACTTTGGCGGTATAGCTAATATTGCCTACACTGCTAGTATTGCGAAAGATGGAAACGGTATTGCTTCCACCATTTGCAACTGCAAGATCGGCCTTGCCATCCCCGTCTAGGTCCCCAATGGAAACTGACCAAGGCTGCACTCCGGTTATAAAATCTCCTTGGGCAACAAAGCTGATGTTACCAATACTGCTTGTGTTACGAAATACCGAAATGCTATTGCTGGAAAAATTTGCCACAACCAGGTCGGATTTGCCATCTCCATCAAGGTCCCCAATAGAAACCGAACGAGGGCTTCCTCCTGTTCCATAATTCACACTGGTGGCGTAGCTGATACTACCTACACTGCTGGTATTCCTAAACACCGAAACTGAATTGTTAGTTGTATTTGTTACAGCTAGGTCGGCCTTGCCATCTCCGTCAAGATCGCCAACGGAACTTGAAAATGGATTTGGTCCGGTTGCGAAATCCATTTTGGTAGCATAACTGATGTTGCCTACGCTGCTCGTATTGCGAAACACCGAAAAGGTATTGCCAGCAAAACTGGTTACCACCATATCGGCCTTGCCATCCCGGTCTAGATCCCCAATGGAAACCGAAACGGGATTTAGTCCGGTCGTGAAATCTGTTTTGGCGGCATAGTTGATATTGCCTGCGTTACCCGTATTGTGAAATACCGAGACTGTAGGGCCAACATTTGCGACTGCAAGTTCGGCCTTGCCATCCACGTCAAGGTCTCCAATGGAAACTGAAACAGGGCCAGTGCTGGCTGTGAAATCCATTTTATCTGTATAGCTGATGCTACCTGTGCTGCCGGTATTGCGAAAGACCGAAACAGTATTGCTGCTATTATTCGGCACAGCTAAGTCAGTCTTGCCATCCCCGTCAAGATCGCCAATGGAAACTGAATAAGGACTTGTTCCAGTTGTGAAATCAACTTTCGCTGCAAAAGAGTTGGCGTCAAGACCCGGCACTCCATTGAAGGTCACCATAAAGGGTTTGCTGGAATATGACAATAACCCATTGGTAAGAACTGTAATAGGTTGGTAGGTTGCGCCTACAGGGACGGTAACGGTAAGTTGTGTTGTAATAGCTTCAGTTACAGTAGCCTTTGTTGCTCCAAAGAAAACGATATTGTTTGCAGGCGTTGCATTGAAGTTTGTACCAATAATTGTAACGGAAGTGCCTATAGGCCCGCTTGTAGGAGTGAATGACGTAATTGTTGGCACTTGCGCTAGCACCGTCAATAAATGAATACTGAAACTGAATAGTAGAAAAACTCTTCTCATGCTATTATTAATTCAACCCCAAATCAGGTGGGGTGGCTAAGTCCGTATTTTTATTCTCTTCGCCTTTCGGTTTACTACTAAACAATACTGCAACTCCTATTACAACCACGGGCAATATCTTCACCGCTGTAGGAACCTTGTGTTTAATTGAAAAAATATTAGAGGTGATTATTTCCTTTCCATTTTCGAGTCGGATTTGGTACCCTCCGCCTGTTTTGTGCCCAGCCGGAACTGACCAATTAAAACCTCCACTATTAGCAGATGTTGATAGCAAACTTTGTTCAATGCCTTCCTTCAAAAGAACCACCTTCACATCTTCATTTTTAATTCCTCCTCTCCAAGCTACTGACAATGATTTACCTCGTTTTGCACTGGAGACTGAATTCTTAAATTCGAAAATGGCTCTTATCTCCGCTCTGATTTCAAAAGATAAGTCTCCCTGATAATTTCCTAATTCTTTTTTGGCTTCCCATACAATTCTTTTTCCAATCCCGGGCGTCAGGCTGTTTCCTATATCGCCACTTATGTACCTTAATGGGCTAGCGAAGTTATCGTACGAGGAGTAAATTTTTGCCTCATACTTATCTCCCGGTAAATCAGCTATTAAATCATAGGTAATAACTATACTATCACCAGTGGAAACAGCTTTTAGATTTTCGAGTTTTTGAGAGAAAGTAGAAATGGAGAATGTGCAGATCAGAAATAATGTAAGTTTCATACTAACCAAACATACTTGAAATTTAAAATAAAAAGAAATTACATATTCAAATTATTTTTAATTATTGATCATCATCCGCACCCCGCCACCTCCTGGTCTGCGCATTCCACCCATCGGATTCAATTGCTTGTTAAGAGCGTATGTAAAACTTACCATGTAATACCGACCCAGGTTATTAATTGTCTCCTGCTGATAATAATTGGAAGTGGCCGTTTGGGTTACCCCTAAACTTTGATCCAACAAATTATTAACGCCCAGTTTTATTTCTCCGGATTTATTTTTCAACACATAACGCGAGAACGAAATGTTTAACAACGGAATAGCCTGGTGGTAGTCGGTTGTCTGACTGTTGTAAATCAAGTAATCAAAACTACCCGTCAACGAGTAATTCTTTAAAAAATTCAAATTAGTCTGAGCCGTATAGGTCTTATTAAAAAAGACCTGATCTTGTTGGGTATCAAATTCATACTTTGTTTCCTGATGACTCAGGTTGGCACTTAAGTCCAGTGTAAAAATTTCTTCATACGTAAAATTATAGCGCACGGTGCCACCCAATGTTTGCTGCCGGATTGTATTCTCCTCCTCATTAAGCAAATTAATGCCGCGTGTTGCCGATGCCGTTGGCCCCACATTAAACCGGCTTTTGAGTTTCTTAACCGGAAAACCAAGATTAAAATTTGCTGATACATTTAAGTTATCCTTTACATTGACCGGCTGTGTTACCCGTACCAGACTATCGTTTACGGTTTGCGAATTTGTAATGGCGTTCGTGGTATAGGTGGTAGTGAGAAAAGCAAAAAAGTTTATAAACTTTGTCGGGCTAAAAGTTGTAAAGTTTAAATTCCCCCGATGCAGATACGCTGGTTTTAAAACCGGGTTGCCCACATAAATATTTAACGGGTCTGTATTGTCTACCACGGGTTGCAGTTGCTGTATGGTAGGTTCGCGCATGGAGGTTTCGTAATTAAAATTAAGATGTACAAAATTTGAGAAATCGTAATTGAACCGTGCTGTAGGCAATACGTTTTTAAACGTGCGGTCAATCGCTGTGTCGCGTGAAATCAAATCCCCTTTTAAGTTAGTTGTTTGGTGACTTACACCAACCGCCAGATTAAATTTTTGCCTGTTTAAACGAAAGTTCAACCCGGGGCGACTGTAGAGGTACTCGCTGGTATATACATTACTTAATCGTTGATTATAGATAGGAGTGCCCGTGTTTTCGTCATATACCAATCGGGTTACATCATTATTGTTGGCGCTGATATTATAGTTAGCCTCAAGGTATTTTCGTCCCCCCAAAGGTTCGGTATAGGAAAGCGTAGTTCCGTACGTAAGGTTATCTGTGGTTTGGGTATAGGTTTGAAGTATTTGTTGCTCGCCCGGGGTGTTGCTGTAATACTGATTGGTTGATTGCAGATCCCCGTCAGCATCAATCTGGCTTACACCACCCGCCAGGTTAGCAGAAAATGATCGCCCTTTCTTTGCAAACCGATGCCGCCACAATAAACTTGAATTGATATTTGTGCTGGCTTGTGTTGATCGCGAAGCCTGGTCACTTTCATTTTGTAAGGTGTTATCTACATTAAATGTTTCGCTGTCACTTTGCGACTTTAATGCGGATTCCGAATAGGTGCCTGTTACGGTTAGCTTTAAAGAATTGGCCGAGTCAATCTGATGATCGAGAGTAAGATTAACCCGGTGATTATCATTTTCGGTTTGTTGTTTATTTTTTTGATTGAATACGTAGTTTCCTGTGGGCAAATAGTTCAAACGTTCCAGCGACTTGACAATATCCTGATCAATGTGATTGTAAAAATAGCTAGTGCTTAGCTTGGTCTTTTTGCTAAGGTCTTTGTTGAAGTTTACCCCACCCCCGTAGTTAGTCATTATTCCATTTGGGCGACCTCCAAAATTCAACGGTACTCCACTTTGATTATCCGAGTTAAAAGAAAGTTGAATTCTTCCTCCGCCCATCATTTGCTGCGAGCCTCCCGTAAAGTTCATATAATCATCAATCGAGAACCCTTGCTCATTTATGTTGTTTCCCATTCCCAAAAAAGAAAGTTGCTGACCCTTGCTAAATCTATTGATACTCGCTCGTGTTTGAAATCGTTCTTCTGTTCCCACTCCACCCATCAAAGTACCAAAGGCCCCATTTCTTTTTTCCTCTTTCAATTCGAGGTTAATAGTCTTTTCGCTTTGTCCATCCTCTATTCCGGTAAACTGTGCCTGGTCGGATTTCTTGTTGAACACTTGAACTTTGTCGATGGCATCGGCTGGTAAATTTCGGGTGGCTAATTTCGGATCGCGACCAAAAAATTCACGGCCATCTACCGTAACCCGTTGCACTTGTTCTCCTTGTGCTCGTACAGTACCATCCGTCTCTACTTCAACCCCGGGTAACTTCTTTAACAAATCTTCTACCGTTGCATTTGCATTTGTTTTAAACGATCCTGCATTGAATTCTATCGTATCCCGTTTTACAGTAACTGGGGCTTTCTCACCCATTATAATTACCCCCTCAAGTTCCTTAGCTATGGGTTGCATTTTAATTATGCCCACCTCCCGCACCGAACCGTTGGCCGGAGCTGATACACGCTGCGTATTGGGAGCATACCCCATGAAAGTAACTTTTAATAAATAGTCACCTTTATTAACATTCTTAATTTCAAAGGCGCCCTTGCCATCACTCACGCCAAAATTCACCAGGGTTGAATCTTTTACGTTAAGGAGCATTATGGTAGAAGAAGGAAGCGGACTCAATAAGGTATCCGTTACAATTCCTGATATTGAATATTTTTGACCAAAGCTTACATAGGAGGCGAAAACCAACGCGAACAGGAAAACAAGTTTCTTCATAAAACTCAAGCAGAGATTTAATTCCGGATCATAATACCTCTGCCACCCCCCATCTGCTTCATTTGCTCATCTACCATTTTGCGGTATTCTTCCTGGGTAGTTTTTGTTCCGCTGGATGGAACTTTCAGTTCGTTCTTTTTAAGATCACGCAATTCTATCGACCGTGCAACCAAAACCCGCTCGCCATTATTAATGTCTACCGCCAGTACAGCCCCTGGCAGGGTGTTAAATCTTTCTGGCCCCAGAAAGTGACGTATAGCATCGGTATACCAGGCCGTGATCTCCCGCTTTTCAATAGACTCCGTTCCATTAACCATCATCTTTACTTCATCTGTATAATAGGCCTGCTTACATTCATAGCCTTGTATGGTTTTTATTTCCGTCCCGAATTTCCAGGGAGATAATTTCACTGAGTCTTCAATAAGATAATTCTTACCCATAAACTCTTGCTTAGAAATCATTTTCCCGCTTGTCTGATCCAGGTAAATCTCCGTGTTAGGCTGTCGCATCACAATCCGCATGCCTCCCCCGCTCACTTCTTCATCTTCATCTTCAATCAATGGTTTGAAGAGCGACTCATTTCCATTAAAGAACAATTGTTCCTTGGTGGTTCTGAACTCAGGGATCATAGCCTTCATTTCAGCCCGCTCAGGAGGAAGCCTGCGATGCATATTCACTTTAATCTCGTAAGTAATTACGCCCGAAGTTTGCGCAAAAACCACGTGAGCCGCTGTGAGCGACACCAAAATGCCCAGCAGTAAAATCATTTTTTTCATAAAAGGAGAGATTTTCATTTAGAATTTTGAACATTCAAACTTACGATTGTAGAGTTCACCTTGTCGTTAATAGTTCTGAATGCAATGTTAATTAAGGTTAAAGGCGATTAAACCATAAGTCAATCCCCCGTATTTTTGTGCAACGAAGATGAAAGGATCCAAAAATACAGCAACCCTTGCTCTTATTGCCAGCAGCATTATTTTGCTTATGGCACTGCAAATTTTTTGGATCACTAATTCCTACGAAAAAGCTTACTTCAATCTAAGAAGGGAAACTAATGAGCTGTTTCGATCTACGATTATGGCGCTTCGCGATTCCCTGTTAATTAAAAGTTTTGAAGAGGTGCCACGCGATACTTTGCATGAACCTTCCTTTACATTCTCTTCCCGGTTGGACTCCACAAAGAATAGATCCAGAGTTAGGATGAATCAAAGTGTTTCACAAATTCAGGTTTATATTTCATCGGATGGCCGCAAAGATTCTATTCAAACTATTCTCAGGCCCCTGTCTAAACAAATGCACGAGGGAAAAATCAGCGGGGGAAATTTTCTCTTCAGAATGCGCGCTGATTCCTTATCGGCCGACAGCATCGGATATTATTTTTCCAAAGCCCTTAAACAAGCAGAGATTTCAATTCCTTTTGAAATCAAACACTCATCTTTTATCCCAACTCCTGTACCTGTAGGTAAAGGTGGATCTGCGTTGTTTCGACCTCCCGGTGATGATTTAATTGACGATCAATTTGAATCTCGTGTATTTTCCAATACCATGTATTCAGACTGGACGCGATTTGATCCGGTTCACCGGTATGCTGTTATGCTATCGGATTTCCGGCCGTTGCTTCTGTTCGAGATTGCTCCTCAAATTTTATTCTCGCTCTTTCTTACCCTTTTAACATCGGCTGCTTTTGTAGTTATGTACCGGAGTATGCGCACACAACAACGGCTGATGGAATTAAAGAATGATTTTATCAGCAACATCACCCACGAATTGAAGACACCGGTCACTACCGTTGGTGTTGCCCTGGAGGCACTTAAAAATTTTAGTGGACTCGACAATCCAACCTTAACTAAGGAGTATCTGGACATCGCCCAAAATGAATTGAACCGACTAAACATACTCACCGATAAAATTCTTAAAACCTCCAGCTTTGAAAACAACGGCATCGAATACAATGCGGAACCAGTTGATCTGGATAAAATTGTAGAACAGGTTTTAGATTCCATGAAACTCGTGTTTGAAAAACATGATGTCAAAATCAGCTATGAAAAAGAAGGTACCGGGTTTCAATTGCTGGGCAGTGTCGTTCACCTGACCAGTGTTATCTACAACTTGCTGGACAACGCGCTGAAATACAGTCGCGGAATCCCGGAAATTCAGGTTCACTTGCTTTCCACCTCCGATCACCTTGTATTGACGATACACGATCATGGAATCGGAATTTCGCCTGAGTATCAGAAAAAAGTATTTGAAAAATTCTTTCGGGTGCCTACAGGCGATGTACACACGATAAAAGGATACGGTTTAGGCCTGAGTTATGTGCAAAGTGTTGTTAAAAGTCACAAAGGCTTTATAGACATTAAGAGCAAATTGGGTACCGGAAGCACCTTTATTATTACCTTACCTAAATAGTCATCGTTTTACATGACCAAAATCAAAATACTTTACGTTGAGGACGAGCCCTTCCTGGGCAGGATTGTTAAGGAAAGTTTGGAGGTACGGAATTTTGATGTGCGCATGGTAACCGATGGTAAATTGGTTGAACGTGTTTTTGACGAGGTGAGCCCGGATATATGTGTGTTGGATATCATGCTTCCAAACAAAGATGGCTACTCAATCGCGCAAGGCATTCGTAAAACAAATCCCACGGTCCCCATCCTATTTGTAACAGCTAAAACGCAAACGGAAGATCTCCTTAAAGGGTTTGAGGTAGGCGGAAATGATTATCTGCGAAAACCTTTTAGCATGGAAGAGCTGATAGTACGCGTTAACAATCTGTTGCAACTCACACAAAAATTATCTGCAAGCCCCAGAGAGTCGATTGCTATCGGGCAATATGAGTTTGCTCCTCAGCGATACGAATT
>JAEUUB010000521.1 GCA_016787745.1 Cyclobacteriaceae bacterium | reverse complement strand
GTTCTTGGGTGCAGGTTTTAGCATAGTATTCGTCTTTAAATCGTTAACAAAATTAAGAAATTAAAGTTCGGCTCCTTCCGGCAAAGGGCTTCCCAGTGAATTCTCTAATTTACTTACAACAGCCGTTGCCACACTGTTGCCTACCACGTTGGTTGCACTTCTGCCCATATCTAATAATGGATCAATACCCAGCAACAAAGCAAGACCCGCCTCTGGAATATTAAAGGTAGCCAGTGTGCCAGCAATTACCACCAGCGAGGCTCTGGGAACTCCGGCAATTCCCTTGCTGGTTAACATAAGCACCAACAGCATGCTTAGTTGAGTGGCGAGGGGTAAATCTATCGCGTAGGATTGTGCAATGAATAAGGATGCAAACGTCATGTACATCATGCTGCCATCCAGGTTAAAGGAATATCCTAAAGGGAGTACAAAGCTTACAATCTTATCCTTGCAGCCGAAGCGTTGTAATTCTTCCATGGTTTTGGGAAAGGCAGCCTCACTACTGCTTGTACTAAACGCAAGGAGTATCGGCTCTTTGATTCTTTTCACAAGACCAAAAATCCGCTTGCCAATAAAGGCAGAGCCGGCCAAAGCAAGGATCACCCAGAGTACTAGTAATCCAAAGTAAAACTCGGTGATGAAGATCGAATAGGTTTTTAGAATGGTAATCCCTTGTTGGGCAATAATGGCTGTCATGGCCCCGAATACAGCCAACGGGGCAAAGTTCATTACATACCCTGTGAGTTTTAAAATAACATGCGCACAAGAATCCATAAACGTAATTACGATTTTTCCCTGTTCGCCTATGGCCGCTGTGGCAACACCAAAAAATAAAGAGAATACCACAATTTGTAAGATTTCGTTTTTTGCCATCGCTTCAACTACGCTACTCGGAAAAACGTGATACAAGAATACTTTTAATGATAATCCGGTGTTGGTAATTCCCGGAATTTCACTCACTTCTGGCAAGGGTAAATCCATAGCAATTCCCGGTTTGAAAATATTTACCAGAACCATACCCAATAAAAGGCTGGTAAAAGAGGCAGCCAAAAACCAAAGTAGAGTTTTGCCGCCAATACGGCCCACCGCACCAATGTCTCCTAATTTGGCCACTCCCACCACCAGAGTTGTAAATACCAGCGGGGCAACAATCATTTTAATTAAGCGTAAGAAAATGTCGGCCATTAAAGAAAATGGTTCAACTTTTTTGTCGCGGGCGGTTAAAACTGTGCCCCTGGTTTTCCGTAAATCTTTTCTTTGATTCTCGAGTTGGTTAATAACCAGGCTGTCGTTGGTTGTTTTGAGTTGTTCCTGAACATTTCGGATGGATAAATCAACTTCTTTCAGCGCTTTATTATCTTCGGATAAATATGTTTTATTAAAGGTAAAGCCCAGCCCAACGCCTGCGATCAAACTAACAATAATGTAAAGGGTAAGCTTGCTTTTCTTTGTGGGTTGCGGGGCTGCCATAGACTTCTGATTTTAAGAAGGCAGCAATATAGACGTTTTGTCAATACTTTGTGAGAGAGAAAAAAGGTCCAGCCAATGCGGATATCTTCATGGAAGATCTAAATCCCAAAATTGTCATTTGGAATTTCAATTTTGCCTATGGGGAGGGTTCTTTTAGGTTAATTTATTTTGGTGGTAGGGTCGTTGGCGGTTGCAATGTTTAGCTCATTTTCACTGGTAGCAACAATGCTTGCTACAGTCGAATCCCCAGTAACGTTCACGGCTGTGCGTAACATATCTAATGGACGGTCTACCGCTAAA
>JAEUUB010000460.1 GCA_016787745.1 Cyclobacteriaceae bacterium | reverse complement strand
TCTACCAAATTCTATCAAAAAGGTTAACAACAATCGTTTGTAATTTGGCTTTTTCTTGTAGATTTAAGAATTAAACCCTTAATTCTTATGAACAAACTCTACAGAAATGTGTTGCTTCCCGCACTTTTTTGGTTATGCGGGTCAACGGCACTCCTAGCGCAAACCACCACGATAACCGGAACAGTTAAGGATGCTGCCTCGGGTGATCCCCTTGCCGGAGTGAATATAGTGGTAAAAGGAAGAGTCATTGGTACAATTTCCAGTACAAGTGGAGAGTACAATCTGAAAGTAAGCATGGATCCTCCCTTTACGCTTGTGTATTCCTTCATTGGTTTTGCCACGCAGGAAGTCGAAATCACCAATGCTGAAACCAAATTAGATGTAAGCCTGGATGAACAAACGTTGCTGGGCCAGGAAGTTGTTGTCTCCGCTTCGCGCGTTGAAGAAAGTATTTTAAAATCTCCGGTAACTATTGAAAAGATGGATTTGCTCACCATAAAGCAAGCAGCAACACCTGATTTTTATGATGCCTTGGCCAATGTAAAGGGAGTACAAACAAACTCAGGAAGTTTAAATCTCACTTCAATAAATACCCGTGGTTTTGCCACGATAGCCAATGTTCGTTTTGTGCAATTAGTAGATGGTATGGATACCCAGGCACCTCTTCTTAACTTCCCTACCGGAAATATTATTGGTATAGGGGAACTGGATGTAGAAAGTGTAGAATTGGTTCCTGGTGCAGCATCGGCTCTTTATGGCCCCAATGCATTTAATGGAATCCTGATCATGAAAAGCAAGAGCCCCTTTGAATATCAGGGACTAAGCGCCCAGGTAAAAGGAGGTGTAACTAATTCCGATGCGGCCGGATCTGATCCATTTATGCAATATAGCTTACGCTATGCAAAGGCTTTTAATAATAAGTTCGCCTTCAAATTAAATTTCTCTTTGCTTCAGGCAACGGATTGGTTGAGTAACGATTATAAAACATCTCGGGTTGATCCTGAGTCTACTACCGATCTAAGTGGCAATCCTAATTTTGATGGATTAAACTTATATGGAGATGAAACACCAATTCCCGTTCCCATTGGGGGCACCTTTGGTACACTCGATTTAAGAAGAACGGGTTTTAAGGAAGAAGATATATTAGATAACCGGGATGCAAAAAGTATTAAAGCCGATGGTGCCCTGCATTACCGGATCACAGATAAGATTGAAGCCATCTATAATTACCGATATGGTGGCGGAAGTTCCGTCTATCAGGGTACAGAAAAATACGCCTTACGTGATTTTACCCAACAATTTCATAAGCTAGAAGTTAAGAGTGAAAATTTTTTCGTAAGAGCATACCGGACAGAAACGCACGATGGTGATTCTTGGAACATGTCTGCTCAGGGAGGTTTTGCCAATGAACGATATAGCCCAACGGCCACCAAATGGGCTCCCGAATATGCACAGCGATACGTGTTGGCGCTACAAGGATACATACCCAATGTGCCAGCAGGCGATCCAGCAGCCGCTCATGCAGCAGCCCGTGCTTATGCCGATCGCGATAGGCCAGCTGTCGGTTCCCAAGCCTTTACCGATCTCATGAATGATGTTCGTACTGCCCAATTTCAAAGAAATCCTCCCGGAGCCGGATTCTATGATAATTCCAAGCTTTACCATGCTGAATTCAATTATAATTTCATGAACCAAATTGAT